>JAJYPE010000016.1 GCA_021795585.1 Actinomycetes bacterium
AGGCTTGTCATGGCGGTGAAGATCCGATCGGACATTTTCCAGGGCTTGACCACCCAGGTGCGAACCGAGGAGCTGGCGCGAACCTCGCGCATGGTTGCCCGGTTGACCGGCTACCCAGTCCAGTACAACAAGGCTGTGGTCGGGCGCAACGCCTTCGCGCACGAATCAGGCATCCATCAGCACGGAGTGCTTGCCGACCGCTCGACCTACGAGATCATTGACGCCGAGAGCGTGGGCCAGAAGAGCTCCCAGATCGTGTTGGGCAAACACTCGGGTCGCCATGCCTTCTCGGACACCTTGACCAAGATGGGCATCAACATCAAGGGCGACGCCTTGAATGCGGCCTTCACCCGCTTCAAGGAGCTGGCGGATCGCAAGATGGACATCACAGAGGCCGATCTCGAGGCGATCGTCGCCGAAGAGCTGGGCACGGTGGCCACCGACGCCTTCTCCTTCGAGGAGCTCAAGGTCTCGGGAGGCACCGTGGGCACGCCCCGGGCGACGGTCGTCGTCTCTTCGGCTGCCGGACGCGTCGAGGCCAGCGCGGAGGGCAACGGAATGATCGACGCCGCCGGCCAGGCCATCCAAAAGGCGACTTCCATCAACGCCAACCTGATCGGCTTCTCAGTCTCCTCCATAACCGGCGGAGTTGACGCAATCGGTGACGTTGTGATCCAGCTCGAGTCCGATGGGGTGAAGGTCTCGGGCAAGGGAATCTCCACCGACGTGGTCGAGGCGTCGGCACGTGCCTACCTGAACGCCATCAACCGGCTCCAGCGCGCCCTAGCACGCCGGGAGGCGGCTGACCGCGAGGTCGGACCCTAGCAAAAGGCCTCCGATCAGCCTCCTTTGAGCCGCGGGCCCTCGCCGATGTCAGTCGAAGAGCTCGCGGCTCGCCTTTGCCGCCACCTTTGCGAGCTCCTCCACGAACTCGCGCAGAACCTCCTGGCGGTGCATCTTGCGCAATGAAACCAGGTAGGGGTTCATGACGGTGGAGCGCAGCACCACGATGCCTGAGCGCGGATAGGCCTCCGCGAAATCTCCGATGCCGGCAGCCTTGGCAAAACCGGCCAATGCCCGTGATGGGTACGTCGGCTCGGAAAAGACGGTCTTGGAGAGGAAGAAGGGCTGCGAGTAGCTGTAGGTGCGCTGTCCCGCCTCAGCCCTGATGGCAAAGCTCTCGTAGATCTTCTCAGTGAGCGCATTGAATCGATTAAGGGTGGCGCCGCCTTTGGGGGCGATCCCGAAGATGATGATATTCGTATCGGGCGGCGCCGCATCGAGCCCATTTCGCGCAAAGGGCACGACCTCGAAGTTGCGGCTTCTGTCGACGACCTCCAGCGCCTCGTCCAGGTGTACCAGCCACTCGTAAAGCTCGCGCGCCGCGATCCAGGAGTTGCGCACGATCGCCCCGTGATTGACCCGGTCAAGTGGCAGCAGCTCGGTGTTGAGCCAAAGTGCAGTAGCCGGAAAGCTCGGCCGAGAACCTTCAAGGGTGTACGGGGCAAATGCCTCGGTGGCGATGTCCCCCGCCTTGCCGAGGCTCGACTGCGAAGCAGGCTCGACCAGGTGCCGAGGCGGGACGTGCACAACTCGCGAGTCGGCAATGGAGGTTATATACGGGGCTTTCTCCCTGACCAGCAGCCGCACCCAGTCGTTGCGGAACGCTACGGCCCCGCACGGGTAATTTACATAGCCCATCTTGTGCGGGTCCACGGTCACCGAGTCCGCTTCGCTCATGGACTCCAGCGCCCCGACCACCTCGGGATCGTCGAAGCTCACCGTGACCTCGCTGCGGTAGAAGAGCTCAGCCATCTGCCCGTAGTCGAATCGGGCGAGCTCCAGCTCGATCGTGTCGGCCACATCCTGGGCGGCCCGTTCGGCCCTGACGGCGGCGTCGGCCCTCTCGGTGGCCTGGCGCAGGCGGTCGGCCGCGTCAGGTCCACCCCCGGCCAGCTCGCGAGCCAGCTCGGCGCAGGTCGAGATGGCCTTGTCGAGGTCCTTCTCCTTCACCTGGGTCGCGAGCAGACGTAGCAGGCGCTCGCAGCGCTCCGCGTCTTCGGGCGTGATCCGCGAGACCGAGCACGCCTCCTGCAGCGTCTCCACCACCACGGGCGCGTACTCGCTCCGGATCCATGCCGGGTCGGCGCCTTCGCGCAGACGCTCCGACTCGGGAAGCCGGCCCGGTCCGGCCAGCCAGTCCACCAGGGCGGAGGCGACGCGGTGAAACCTCTCTTCCACCGACTCGAGCAGCAGGGTGCGGAAAAATCCACCCCAGGCAGCATCAACGTGGAGCCAGAAGCTGACCCCCTCGGCCTCCATGCGCTCGCGCAGCGAGACCACACTCTGGATCGGGTCGACCGCACCCTCCTCGGTGGTGCCGGCGATCGCGACCACAGCCAGGGGAATCCTGCCCGAGTCCACCTGCTCACGAACCTTGGCCTCGAGATCCACCATATCGAGCCGGAAGCGGGAGTCGAGAGAGACCGTCACCAAAGCGTCCCTGCCCAGACCGAGCAGGTTGAGTGCCTTGGAGATGGAGTAGTGGGCGGCACCTGACACGAAGATCGCCGGTGGGAAATCGGCCAAGCAGCGGGAGATCCCGTTGGCCACCGAATATTGGGATTCGGTCTCCAGGTATGCCCATGCCGCCTCGGCTAGTTCGGAATCCTCCATAGATGAGCCAAGCTTTGCCCTCACCGCCTCGAGATAGGCGGGGACGAGTTCGAGCGCCACTCGCGGCGGCAACAAGAGAAGCTCCCGTCTCGCAAGATCCCGCATATCCCGCCAAACTCCGGGCCTCACTTCCGCTCGGATCTCCAGTCCGAGCGCCTTGGCGACGTCCTGGATGGAGAGCGGGAAGTAGCGGACCGTGCGCGCGATCCAAAGGGCCTCGATGTTCGCCACCGTCCCCCCCGAAGTGAGGTGACACCAGGAGTATTCCTGCTCGAGCAGCTGGCGGTAGCGCTGGATCGAGGACTCTGTAACCACCTCGGGCGGATCGGGAGGCGGGGTGAATCCGATCATCTCCACCAAGCGCCTGCAGGCGTCGATCTCGTACTCGACCGTAACCGAGCCCGTCTCCGAAGTGACGTTGTTGGAGTTGTACAGCAGACCTGCCAGTGAGCCCACCAGGGCGGGAATGGTGGTCTCTCCTTGCTGATGTGCGATGTAACGCGGGGAGTAGAAGGGGAAACTCCGCCTCAGGCGTGAGAGCATCTCGTCGACACGCTCGTCCAGGTCGCTGCGCTCCCGCTGGAAACCTTCCATGCCTACCGGGGACACCAGCGTCCCGTCAGCCGGGTAATAGTTGCGCCTCCAATGAAAGTAATCGTCCAGCACCCGGTCGAAGAGGCTTTTCACATACTGGCCGCTCTCGCCCTTGGGGCCGGGAAAGAAGGCCAGGAAGCGCTCGTACTGATCCATTGGCTTCTCGCACCCCCGGGGATAGACATGCCCACGGCCTACCAGGCCGTTCGCATACAAATGGCAATCCACGAAACTAGCATCCGGGAGGCCGCAAGGGGCAGTCCGGCGCGTGCGGTCCGCGAAACCACGCACCGGTCTCCCTAGGGCCGGATTACCCGAGTGCTATCCTTGCCCCGTGGTCGAGGATGGCTTCGCGTTGCGCTTGGCGTTGATGGAGTGGCTGGCGGAACAGGTCAGGATACACGGACCACTTGACAGCGCCCGATTGCAGACTTTCACCTACGGGGGTGAGCCAGTTCGCTTGGTCGACCAGCACGGCATCTGGGCACCGCGCGGATTCCATTGCGCGCTCACCATCCGCACCACGTTCACTCCACCCAATCGGGTCCCGCCTTACGTGGACAGAGAGGGCGAGGACGGCCTCGACGTCTACAAGTACGAGCGCACCGACCCGAATCTTGCCAACAACCGCAAGCTCCGCGCCTGCATCGATACGGGCCTCCCGCTTGTCTGGTTGCGAGGCGTCGCCAAGGGGATCTACCTCCCCGACTTCCCCGTCTATGTGCGCGAGGACCACCCCGGCAACCTCGAGGTCGCGGTCGAGGTGCGCTACTGGCAGCCGCTTCCGATTTTGGGCGAAGCTCCAGCGGAGCCTGGCCCCGAACGGCGTTGGGGCGTGGCCCTGACGCGGACCCGCCTGCATCAAAGGGTGTTCCACGAGCGCGTTCTCCACGCCTACGAGGGATCATGCTCCATATGCAGGCTGCGGCACCGCGAGCTGCTCGACGCCGCACACATCATCCCGGACTCGGAGAGCGGCGGCGACCCGATCGTCCCCAATGGCCTGACCCTCTGCAAATTGCATCATGCCGCCTTCGACGCGAATCTGCTCGGGATCTCCCCCGATTACCGCGTACGGGTTCGCGAAGAGATACTGCGCGAGGAGGATGGCCCGATGCTCCTGCACGGGCTGAAGGAGATTCATGGCTCCAAGCTGGCCGTGGTACCTCGGGAAAGAAGGGCCAAGCCCGACCCGGAGCGCCTTGACCAACGGTTCCAGCGCTTCCTGGCGAGCGCCTGATCCCTGTTCGGGTGAATGCGGGAGCACTTCGCTGTGACATAGGCCCCTTTGGGGTTGCCGCCGTGGGCCCTAGCTTTTGGCTCGCCGGCAAGTTGCGGAGCGAGTCCATGGAGTTCTCGACGATCACTCCTTACATAGAGGCCACCGCCCTCGGTCTGGGCGTAGGAATGGAGCGGGAATGGGACAGCCGCGACGGCGGCGAGTTGGCCACCGGGTCCCGCACCTTCGCCCTTATCAGCCTGCTGGGCTGCGTAGCTGCATCGCTCGGCCCGTACATGGTGGCAGCGGGCCTGCTGGCGGTGGGGGCCCTTGGCGTCGTCGCCTACATGCGCACAGCAGTCAAGGACATCGGCGCCACTACGGAAGTCGCCCTGGCCCTCACCTACGCCCTTGGGGCACTCGTTTGGCGAAACGCGCAGCTCGCACTTGGCTTGGCCGTGGTGGCCGTCGTGCTGCTTGCCTCCAAGCGGCGCATCCACGGACTCACCGAAAGCTGGCTCAGCCAGGTGGAGGTCGACGACGCCATACGCTTCTTCGTGATCGCCTTCGTCGTCCTGCCCGTTCTTCCTGACAGGGTTCTCGGCCCCTACGGCAGCATAAATCCGTACCATATCTGGGTCCTGGTGGTGGCGATGACCGGAATCAGCTGGCTCGGTTACATCGCGGTGCGGCTTGTGGGGGCCTCCAAAGGAACTTTGGTCGCCGGCTTTGCCGGAGGCTTCATCTCCGCATCTGCCACCACCGCGTCAATGGGGGCGGCCTCCCGGCAGCCCGGGGCGCGCAAGGGGGTGCTGCTCGCCGGAGCGATCGGGGCGAGCGTCGCAACACCGGTTCAGCTCTTTCTGGTCCTGGGCGTTGCAAGCCCCAAGGTGCTCTCCGCCATGGTCGCGCCCCTGGCTGCCGCCTTAGGATTCCTTGTGGCCGAAGGCGCTCTGATCTACTACCTCACCCGGGGCGCCAACCAAGATTCGGACAGGGCCCCCGCGAGCCGCCGACCGTTTTCGCTGGTCCCGGCGCTGATTCTTGCCGCACTGATCACCCTGGTTCTCGTGGTGTCAAGATGGGGCGCAGAGGAATTCGGTGCGGCGGGAACCGTCTTCACGACGGCCTTGGCCGGCTTTGCCGACGCCCACGCCCCGGTGCTGTCAGCGGCGTCCCTGGTCACGGCCGGCTCCCTGAGCGAGCACGTGGCGATCCTGGCGGGCTCCGCGGCGCTACTCACCAACACGGTCACCAAGGCGATCCTGGCCTTTGTCTCGGGAGGGGTGCGCTTCGGGGTACCATTTGCGATCCTTATGACTCCCCCGGTGGCCGGCTTTGCAATCGCCCTCTTTGCGACGGGCGCCTCCGTCTAGGAAGGCGACTCGATCCTGCTGCGGTCGGGCTTTCCCTGGTAGACGAGCTTCCCATCGGAAATTGCCAGCATGGCCCCGCACACTTGCAGAAGGTCCGGCAGGTGCGTGGCCACCAGCACCGCGGCACCGGCTTCGGCAGCCTCGGTGAGCGAAGCGGCGAGCGACCGCACGCCGGGCCCGTCCAACCCATTGGACGGCTCATCGAGGATAAGCAGCTTGAACGGCCGCACCAGGCCCATCGCCAGGGACACCTTCTGGCGCTGGCCTCTCGAGAACCCCGAAGGGAGGAAGTCGCGCAGTTCCGTTATGGAGAAACGCTTCAGGAGGTCGTCAGCCCGCTCGGAGAAGTCCTCCACTCCGCAGAGCCGGGCCGAGAAGGCCAGGTGCTCCCAGACGGTGAGATCAGCGTAAAGGGCGGGTTCGTCGAAGATGATCGAGGTGACGGAACGCGCCTGGCGGGAGCCCGCTCCGGCGCCAAGTATTTCGATCCGGCCCGAATCGGGCTTGGAAAGGCCCGCGACGGTACGGATGATGGTCGTCTTCCCCGAGCCGTTCGGGCCGACCAAGGCGGTTACCGAACCTGGCACTAGAGCGAAGCTGATGCCGTTGACGGCCGCATGGTGGTCGAAGCTCTTTGCCAGCTCCTTAACCTCCAGCACCTTGGCTTTGGTCTTGGCCTCAGCAGCCATGGTTCACAATGCTCCTCATTCGGCCGATATCACGTTCCGGGTCCGCAGCCAGGCCCAGATTCCGACCGGCACGACCAGGGAGAAGAAAGCTCCCGACAGCGCATCGGTTTCGGGCGGCCGCCCCAGGCTAACCGCGTTGTGCGAATTCACAGAAGGCAGAAGCCACACCGAGGCCGCCACCAGCGGGATCAGCTCCAGGAAAACGCCAAAGGATTGGGCCTCGGGGGTAAGCAGGCCGATACCCACACTCGGCGCGCCTGACCTGACCGCGGTAATGGCCGCGCCAAAGACGACGGACACTCCCATCGAGAGCGCGACGGATGCCATCACGCCCAAGGGGACGCCACTTACGAGCAGCGAAGACGCCATTGCGGCCGCCTCGAAGAGCACCACCGAGACTATCACCGGCAGAACGAGGAGCCTTGAAACAACCCATCCGTCCTCTACCGGCATGTTGACGAAGTTGACTGGCCTATCGACCACGGAGCTGAGGGCATCCACCAGCTCCAGACCCGCGGCAAACGCGAGCGGGATCGCGGCCAGGTAGGCGAGTGCACCATTCTCCCAGGCGAGAGTGGCCAGCCAGGTCGAGACGAAAACAAGTGCCAAAAGCCGAATGTATCGGCGGACCGACCAGTGTGTGAAGTTGGCAAGCGAGCGAAGGAAGGGTGCCATACGGGGGGAGGGCAACGATCGCCAAAGAAAGGCCAAGGTGCGCCTGGGACGATAACCGTCTTCGGAGAGGGCTCGAGAGGCGAGGATAACGGCTCGGATATCCCTTGTGGCCAAGCCGAATCGCAGCCTCGATACCATCTCGGAGTGCCGCTCGACCTTCTCGATATCGGCGTGCCCACTCTGCAAAACCCCGATTGCTCCCAGCAACGCCCACCCGGCGAGAGCCGCAAAAGCGGCCGCCGTTCCTCCGGTTCCGTAACGCAGGGTTTCTCCGGAGAGGTAGAAGGGATCCGCGTGCAGGCCACTCAGGTAGGAGGCGGCCTCAAAGGCGGCCAGCAAAAACCCAATGCCGTAGGCCACCCGCCTGGCCAGGCCGAGCGAGAGGGAGATCGTCGAGCCCGTACCATAGGCCACACCCGCCATGGCGCCCAACGCGCCGAACCCCAGCGGCGTGTCAGCGGCATGGGCCGTGGAGAGGGTTCGGGCACCGAAGCCGACCGCCGCTCCCAGGAAGGCACCACCGACCGCGTAGCGGATCACGGCACGCACCGCCTTGGCACGCAGGAGCCGCTCGCGATTGACCGGGGACAGGAATAGCAGCCGTAGCTCGGCGGGAAAGAGGGAAAGAGGGGCTCCACGGCTACCCGCGGCCAATCCGGCCGCCAGGGCGGCCACCAGCACTACCGCCCCGACATGCGGCGCGGACGAGGAGAAGGCGGCCACCTGGGCCCTGGTGAAGATAAAGAACTTCGAGGAGGTCGCTGCCACGTCCAGGACGAGCAGCACGGCGATAGCCGAGAAGTACCCTTTTACGATGACGCTAAGCAGGTCGTGACTTGCAGCAAAATGCGACCTGCGTGCGGCGGAGAGGTCACGGATGACCGCCCTCTCCTGCACACCCTCGTTCAACTAGCCTCCGGAAACCTCGCGGATGTTTTTCGCCGTGGAGAGGAACGGCATCATCCCGCGCAGTTCGCGGCCGACGGCCTCGATCGGATGAGCTTCCGCCTCTGCACGAAGCTTGGCGAAGTTCTGCTGCCCAGACTCGTTCTCGGCAACCCACTCATTGGCGAATTCGCCGCTCTGGATTTCGCTGAGCACTTTCTTCATCTCTGCCTTGACCTGGGTGCCAATTACGCGCGGGCCACGGGTGAGCCCACCGTATTCAGCGGTCTCCGAGACAGAAAACCACATTCCAGACAGGCCGTGCTCGTAGAGGAGGTCTACGATCAGCTTGAGCTCGTGCAGGCACTCGAAGTAGGCGGACTCGGGCTGGTATCCAGCCTCCACCAGAGTTTCGAAGCCGGCACGCACCAAGGCGGAGAGGCCCCCGCAAAGGACGGTCTGCTCTCCGAAGAGGTCGGTCTCGGTCTCCTCGGCAAAGGTGGTCTCCAACACCCCGGCCCGGGTCGAGCCGATGTGGTGTGCGTAGGAAAGAGCCAGCTCCTTGGCGGTCCCGGTCGGGTCCTGATGGACCGCGATCAGCGACGGAATGCCGCCGCCCTCCTCGTAAGTACGCCGGAGCAGGTGGCCGGGTCCCTTGGGAGCGACCATCGCCACGTCGATGTCCGCGCCAGGGTTGACCTGGCCGTAACGAATGTTGAAGCCGTGAGCAAAAAGAATTGCATTACCGGCAACCAGGTTCGGCGCGATCTCCTCTTCGTAGATCTTCTTTTGCGCGGTGTCCGGGGCGAGGATCATTACCACGTCCGCCCACTTGGAGGCCTCGGCCACCGAAGCCGTCTTCAAGCCGGCATCCCCCGCCTTGGACGCCGAGGGTGAACCAGGGCGAAGGCCGACCATGACCTCGACGCCCGAATCCGCCAGGTTGAGGGCGTGAGCATGGCCCTGGGAGCCATATCCGATAACCGCCACCTTCTTGCCGAGCAGCAAGGAAGGATTTGCGTCGGCTTCGTAAAACATCTCAGCCATTTGGCTAGCTTGCCTTTCCTTTTGAAATTCCTCCGCGCCCGCTGCCTCTGTTCAGCTTGGCAAGCGCTACGCGGCCGCTCCTCTGGACCTCTATCAGTCCGAAGACCTTGATCAGCTCGGTGAAGTCGTCCAGCTTCTCCGGGGTATCGGCCAAGGCCAGTGTAAGACGTTCGAGCCCGACGTCCAACACCTTTGCTCCAAAGATCCCGACCAGCTCAAGGATCTGGCCGCGGCTCGAAATGTCGGCAGCGACCACGGCAAGGAGCAGCTCCTGCTCGACGGCGTCCGCGGGATCTATCTCAGTGATCTTGATGACGTTGATCAGCTTGTGCAACTGCTTGGTGACTTGCTCGAGCGGTGCCGAATCCAGGTCAACCACCACCGTCAGCCGGCTGAAGCGCTCGTCATCAGTGGGCGCCACCGCAAGGGAGTAGATGTTGTAGCCGCGCCTGGAGAAGAGCAGGGCCACACGTGCCAACACGCCGGCCCTGTTCTCGACCAAAACGGAGAGAACGTGATGCGATACGCCTCTGGCGCTGCGGCCCCCCGGAAGGCTCATGGGGACGACACTCGGTCCCGTGTTGGTCATTGGCCTGCTCCTGACATCGGCCCGAGGACGATCTCGTCGTTGGTGGCCCCGGCCGGGACCATCGGGTAGACCTTTTCGCTGGAGTCGATACGGAATTCGATAACCACGGGACGGTCATTGATTTCATTTGCCTTCTCGATGGCCGGCGCGACTTCCTCGGGGGCCTCGACCCGCAGCGCCACGCATCCCATCGCCTCGGCCCACTTGACGTAGTCGGGGAGGTCGGGCGAGAGGTAGACCTCGGAATAGCGCTGGTCGTAGAACATCTCCTGCCACTGGCGCACCATGCCGAGGTAGGCGTTGTTGAGAAGGGCGATCTTGACCGGTATGCGCTCGGCGGAGGCGGTCACAAGCTCCTGGGCGGTCATCTGGAAGCACCCGTCGCCATCGACCGCCCAAACTATCTTGTCCGGCCTGCCAACCTTTGCGCCGATGGCAGCCGGCACGGCGTAACCCATCGTGCCGAGGCCACCGGAGTTCACCCAGGCGTTGGGGTGCTCGAAGCGCCAATACTGTGACGCCCACATTTGGTGCTGTCCCACCCCGGATGCGAGGATCGAGCCCTCAGGGGTCAGAGACGACAGCGTCTCGATGACGTACTGAGGCTTTAGCGCGCCATTAGACGCGTCACGGTCGTAGGTCAGCGGATGGCGCTGCTGCCAGGTGCGGATCTGAGAAATCCACGGCGCGAGGTCGGCTTGAGCCATCTCCCCGGCCTCACCCTTGTCCAGCGCCTCGATCAAATCTTCAATGACCGACCGGACATCCCCGACTATCGGGATGTCGGCCTGTCGAATCTTTGAAAGTTCGGCGGGATCTATATCCACGTGGATGACCTTGGCCTCGGGGGCGAACCCCGCGAGCTTGCCCGTAACCCGGTCGTCGAAGCGCGCGCCAAGGGTAATAAGAAGATCCGACTTCTGCATCGACGTGACCGCGGTGTAATTGCCGTGCATTCCCGGCATTCCGAGGCAAAGCGGGTGGCTGTCGGGGAAAGCGCCGCGGGCCATCAACGTGGTGACCACGGGAATTCCGGTCTTTTCGGCCAATGCGAGCAGCGCACCGGATGCTCCGGCGCGGATGACGCCGCCGCCCACGTAGAGAACCGGGCGCTTGGACTCCTTGATCAACCTGGCAGCCGACTGGATCGAGCGGGGGTGGCCCTTGGTGGTCGGCTTGAAGCCCGGCAGGTCGACCGCCTCAGGCCAGTACCAATCCATCATCTGGTTGCTCACGTCCTTGGGCATGTCGATCAAGACCGGCCCGGGCCGACCACTGGTCGCGACGTGGAAGGCCTCGGCCACCACCTCGGGGACCTCCGAGGCGTCGGTGATGAGCCAGTTGTGCTTGGTGATGCTCATGGTAATGCCGGTGGTGTCGGCCTCCTGAAAGGCATCGGTGCCAATTGACGAGGTGGCCACCTGACCGGTTATGACGACCATCGGTGTCGAGTCCATGTATGCATTCGCCAGCGGAGTGACGATGTTGGTGGCCGCCGGGCCAGATGTCACCATGGCTACGCCGGGGCGGTTGGTCACCTGCGCGTATCCTTCCGCCATATGACCCGCGCCCTGCTCGTGGCGGACCAGAATGTGGCGGATGGGGGAATCGATGATCGGGTCGTAGACCGGCAGTATCGCTCCACCCGGAAGGCCGAAGATCACCTCCACACCCTGCATCTCAAGGCTCTTTATCAGGGCCTGTGCCCCAGTTAGTTTCATCTCATGCTTTCCTTTGCGTCAAAGTCCGGAGGATCTTCGCACAGGGGATCCGTTTGGATACAAAAAAGCCTCCCGCGAGGGAGGCGAAGCAGCACCGTTCGGAACGCGTCCGCGGCGCTACTGGATCGTTACTACTACTGGAAAAGAGGCGCTTTTCATGTAGGGAACATCCTACTAGCCACCCGGCGTGGATGCAATACCGCCCTCCCGTCTTGCATGCACGGGAGGGCGGATCGCACTAAACGGTGGTGACGGCTCCGAGCTCCGCCCCTTGGACGAGCTTGGCGTACTTGGCCAATGCTCCACGCGTATATCGGGGTTCCGGATGCTTCAGGTTCGCAAGTCGCTTTGCAAGCTCCTCCTCGGACACTTGCAGGTCGATGCTCTTCGAATCCAGGTCGACCGTTATTCGGTCGCCATCTGCCACCAGTGCGATCGGGCCGTTGTCGACCGCCTCCGGAGCGACGTGGCCGATGGAGAGCCCATGGGTCCCGCCGCTGAAGCGGCCGTCGGTTACCAGGGCGCAATCGGAGCCCCGCCCGGCACCTTTCAAGGCGCCGGTCACGGCGAGCATCTCTCGCATGCCAGGTCCACCTTTTGGCCCCTCGTACCGTATGACGAGCACCGTGTTGGGCTGAATCTCCCCTGCCAGGATCGCCTCGAGCGCCTTCTCCTCACCGTTGAAGACCCTCGCCGTCCCATCGAACCCGGTGGCGCCCTCATCGACCCCGGCCACCTTCAGCACCGCCCCCTGAGGGGCGAGCGAACCGCGCAGTACCACGATTCCGCCGACGGCGTGGATCGGATCCGACAAGGGGTGCACAACGGTGCCGTCAGGCGCCGGGGGATCGAGATCTTGCAGATTCTCCGCGACGGTCTTGCCTGTGACCGTCAGGCAGTCGCCATGCAGAAGCCCGGCCTCGAGGAGATGCCGCATAACCACCGGAACCCCGCCAATGCGGTCGATGTCGCTCATATGGAAACGTCCATGGGGCTTGGTGTCCGCGATATGGGGAGTCCGGGCAGCAATCCGGTTGAAGTCGTCGAGCGTCAACTCGACGCGGGCCTCGTAGGCGATGGCCATCAGGTGAAGAACGGCGTTCGTCGAGCCACCCAAGGCCATGACAACCGCGATCGCGTTTTCGAAGGCCTCACGCGTCAATATTCTGCGGGCCCTCAGGTCCAGCTCGAGCAAGTGGATTACAGCCTCGCCCGAACGAAACGCGTAGTCCATACGCCGCTTGTCGACCGCGGGCGCGGAGGAGGACCCGGGCAACGCCATGCCGAGCGCCTCAGCCGCCGATGCCATGGTGTTGGCGGTGAACATCCCGGCGCAAGACCCTATTGTAGGGCAGGCATTTGCCTCGATCAGGGCGAGCTCGTCGTCGGTCAGCCCGCCGGCCGCCCTTGCGCCGACCGCCTCGAAGACGGAGACGATGTCGAGGGCGCGGCCATCGGCATGGCCGGGCATGATCGTGCCCCCGTAGAGGAATACCGCCGGAAGGTCAAGGCGCGCTGCCGCCATGAGCATTCCGGGAAGCGACTTGTCGCATCCCGCCAGGGAAACCAGGCCGTCGAAGCGCTCGGCGTGCATCATGATCTCAACGGAGTCGGCAATGACCTCGCGGGAGACGAGCGAGGCGTGCATGCCCTCGTGCCCCATGGAAATGCCGTCGCTCACTGCGATGGTGGCGAACTCCAGGGGGAAGCCGCCGGCAGCGAAAACCCCCTCCTTCGATCTCCTGGCCAAGTCGCTAAGCGGCATGTTGCAGGGCGTTACCTCATTCCATGAAGAGGCGACCCCGATCTGGGGCTTATCCCAATCCTCGTCGGTCATGCCCACTGCACGCAACATCGCGCGAGCGGGAGCCTTGGTGTAACCCTCGGTGACGTCCTTGGAGCGGAGCTTGAGGTCACGGCGAGGTGCGTTATTGTCGGTTGGCTGCATGGATCTTAACAATAGCCAAGGACGTGCTCGGGCGGAAAGGCCGCACCGGCGCGCGACGCATCAATTGGTGTCTGCGAAGCCCTGATCGAGCTCGGTGACACGGGCGGGCGCCACACCCAAGGATGCCAGAGCCACCATCACGCCAATGCGGCCGACCACGTCCGACTCCAGATTGTGGCGCGCGATCTCCTGGCCTTCGGCATGCCAGACGATGAGCGTCAGCACCAGGCCGGCCGCCACCATCAGGGCACCTTGAACGAAGAGCCTCTCGTCGGCTGCGCCTTCGCTCAGGAGAAGCGCCGCGACCACCAGCGAGCCCACGAGTAAGAGCCAACCCGGCGGGAAGACGATGGCATCCAGTAGTCGCGGGTACTTCTGCCCCCGGGGCGCATAACCACGAACGTTGAGCCCTACGGAATTGAAGGCCTGCGTGGGCTGCTGGAATGGCTCGAGCAGCACGTAGCCGGGATGCGTGGCCAGGTAAAGCAGGTACTCGCGTGACGCGGCGTCCCGGAACCAGGCATTCAGAGGAAAGTATGCCGGCTTGGAGGTGTTGTAGCGCACGACCTTGGCGACGCCGGGCTTGGCCGAGCCGGCACGCGCCAGCGCGTCGATGGCCGAGGAATCAGGCATGCCGTGGGCGGCGAACCAGGCAACCCTCTCCGGGTATGGGAAGATGCGGACGTAAAAGACGTCCTTCAGATAGACCGAGGTGCGCTTGGTGCCGGCCGCCACGTAAAGCGCCCCCAATGCCACTGCGGCGACGCAAACCGCGGTGGCCCACTGGAGGCGACGCTCCGGCCTGCTGTACAGGCCATAGGCGCCAAGCGCCACGGCCAGCAAGAGGAAGAGCATTACTTCCGAATCCCGGAGCATTGATCCCGCAAAAGCAGCCAGGCCAAGTGCCGGCACGAGCGCTCGTGACCCCCGCAGGCGGACCCAGGACGCAAGTGCGAGCGCGTTCACGGAAAGGGTGAAACTCTCCGTGAGGATGGAGTAGTTCCACAGGGAGACCGACTGCGACACCGCCATGCAGGCGATAAAGGCCGCGGCGGCATACCGGAACCAGCCGCGGCCGGCACGTGTGAAGACTGCCAGCGCGAGGATGTCGAACGAGGCAGCCGAGACCACACCCTGAACCACGAGGAGAGTGCGCCCATGGCCAAGCAGGTGTATCAGATACGGATAAAGCGGTGGGCGCGAACGCGTGAAAATTGCGGGTATCGGCGTGGTGCTCAGCCGCACGTAGTCGATGGAGTCCTGCCAGATCAGCGGCTTTGCGTGGAGAAGCGGGGCGACAACGTAGACCCATTGCAGAAGCACCACGCCGGCGACGATGGCAACCCCCGCGGCCGCTGGGGCCCTGCGCTCGGCGTCGGATCCCAACGCTTCACGTCCACGGCGGAGCAGGTGCACACGACGATCATACCCGAGAGGCACGAGCCGCCCCGGGTCCACATGCATGAACCGCGGCGCAGCATCACCTGGCCGCGGGCTCGTGCACCGATCAGTGCTGGGCCACCTCGCGCTTCCCGGCCAAGAGCGCCGAGAAGATTCTTCCGTTGACCTTGCCGCCGGAGGCCTTCATTGCGGCCCCGATGAAGAACCCTGCCAGCTGGTTCTCACCCGCCAGGTAGCGTCCCCATTCATCCGGGTTCTCACCGGTCACCCGCTCCACCAAAGCGGCGACCTCGCTGTCGGAGAGCCCAACGAATCCCAGCGCACTTATCGCCTCTTCGACGCTGCCGCCCTTCTCCGCCAGGCGCGACATAACCGCCTTGGCTTGGGTGGCGGAAAGCCTTCCGGAATCCTCGGCTTTGAGAACCTCGACGAAGGATCCGGCGGCCACCGCCTCAGCGGTTCCAACCAGCGCAGCCAACTCATTGGCGGTGCGCGAAAGCGCGAGCTTGAAAGGAACGCCTGCAGCGGTTGCTGAAATCACGTAATCGTCCAGCTCCAAGGTGATGCAAGTGCCGATCTGCTCGAGTTCGGACCGGCTCGGCCGGCCACCGGCGAGTTCCGCCAAGACGGCGCGGCGCGCAGGTGGCAGCACCGGGAGCGATCGACGCACCGACTCGACCATCTCGAGCGACGGCTCTAGCGGCACCAAGTCCGGCTCGGGGAAATACCGGTAATCGTTCGCCTCCTCTTTGGAGCGGAGCGACGAGGTCAACCCGTCATCCTCGTTCCAATGGCGGGTCTCCTGATGCACACGGCCGCCCTCTTCGACTAGCTCCATCTGCCGCTGCGCCTCGTACTGGATCGCGCGGCCGAGCGAGCGTAGGGAGTTGAGGTTCTTTATCTCGCACCGGGTGCCGAGCTCGTCCGTCCCCTTGAGACGGACCGAGACGTTCGCGTCCACCCGCATCGAGCCCTCCTCCATCTTGCCGTCCGTCGCGCCTGTGGCAACCAGGATCGCGCGAAGTTCCGAGACGTATTCCCGAGCCTCCTCCGCGCTTTCCATGTCGGGCTCCGAGACGATTTCAACGAGCGGGATTCCGGACCGGTTGTAATCCACGAGCGAGAAGTCCGATCCGTGGATACGCCCGGAGTTGCCGACGTGGGTCGTCTTGCCGGTGTCCTCCTCGATGTGGGCACGTACGATTCCCACTCGCTTTCCCGCCACGGGTAGCGCGAGGAAGCCTTCCACGCAGATCGGCTCGTCGTACTGCGAGATCTGGAAATCCTTTGGCATGTCCGGATAGAAATAGTTCTTGCGTGCGAACACGCTCCGGCGGATGTCGCAATTGAGCGAAAGGCCGATGGCAATCGCATACTCGACAGCCTGCCTGTTCAGAACCGGCAGAGCCCCAGGAAGGCCCAGGCAGACCGGGCAGACATTGGTATTGGGCGGCGACCCAAAAGCGTTCGCGCACCCGCAGAAGAGCTTGGTGGCGGTGCGAAGCTCGCAGTGAACCTCCAGGCCCACGGTTATCAGGTATTTGTCCTCGAGCGACAAATCAGGCATCCTTCTCTATCCGTACTGCGGTTAAGCCGCGCCTCAAGAGGCGGCGGCGCTCCTCCACGCCGGTACCGTTTGCTTTGCAGCAGCCGCCTCCAGCGCCATGGCCACCTTGAACATCGTCGCCTCGCCGAGCGCAGGCGCGAGCACCTGTACGCCCGCTGGCATGCCCTCCTCGGCCGCCCCGAAGGGAACGCTTATCCCGGGGTGCCCGGCCAGGTTCGAGGGAATGGTGCACACGTCGGACATGTACATGGAAAGCGGATCGGACCGCTCGCCGAAACGAAACGCGACCGTTGGCGAAGTCGGGGAAATCAAGGCATCGAAGCGTTCGTAGGCGGCCGCGAAATCCCTCGCTATCAAGGTTCGCACCTGCTGAGCTTTGCCGTAGAGCGCGTCGTAATACCCTGCCGACAAGGCGTAGGTGCCGAGCATTATCCTTCGCTTCACCTCCGCGCCGAACCCGCTCGCACGAGTCCGCAGATAGGTTTCAGTAATGTCCTCCCCCTCCACGCGAAGGCCGAAGCGAACGCCGTCGAAGCGGGCAAGGTTCGAGGAAGCCTCGGCGGGGGCGATCAGGTAGTAGGCGGACAAGCCGAAACGCGCCGCCGGCACCGAGACCCGCTCGACCGTGGCACCCGCCTCCACTAGGGACGCTATGGCGGAATCCAGCACGGAGGAAACACCTGGGGAGACTCCGTCCAGCATCTCCTCGACTACGCCGATACGCATTCCGCGAACCCCGGTCGCAATCTCCGACGCATCGAAGCCGGCCCCCAGCGAGGTCGAGTCCTTGGCATCGTGAGCGGCGATAACGGAAAGCAGAGCAGCGGCGTCTTCAACGTTCCTTGCAAAGGGGCCGATTTGATCGAGCGACGAGGCAAAGGCGATCAGGCCGTAGCGGCTAACCAAACCATAGGTCGGCTTGGCGCCCACGACACCGCAGAGCGAGGCCGGCTGACGAATGGACCCGCCGGTGTCGGAGCCGAGAGCCAGTGGCGCAAATCTTGCGGCCACCGCGGCGGCGCTTCCTCCAGAGGATCCTCCCGGGACGCGGGAGGTGTCGACGGGGTTGCGGGTGGCGAAGAAGCCCGAGTTCTCCGTCGAAGACCCCATGGCGAACTCGTCGAGGTTGGTCTTGCCAATCACCACCGCCCCGGCCGCCTCGATGCGCTCCAGGACCGTCGCCGTATAAGGCGGGCGCCATCCAGCCAGAATTCTCGACGCACAGGTGGTCTCAACGCCGCGCAGAGCCATATTGTCCTTCACGGCAACCGGAACGCCGGCGAGGGGACCGACCTCCTCTCCGCGCGCTATCGCAGCATCGATCTGGCTCGCCCGTCGCCGTGCTTCGTCTCCGAGCACAAGCAGAAAGGCTCTGACCTCGTGATCGTGCGCATCTATCTCGGCGAGGTGCGCATCGACGATCTCTAGCGCGGAGAGTTCGCGGCTCCTGACCGCAGCCGCCATCTCCCGTGCGGACATGTCCACGATGGCCACTGTTATCCCTCCCCCGCTATACGGGGCACCACAAACATGCCGGCCTCGGAACTCGGGGCGCTCGCCAGCACCTCATCGCGGTCGAGCGACCTACTAATAACGTCCTCGCGCAGAACGTTTCGCATCGAGACGGCGTGCATTGTAGGTTCGACACCCGCAATGTCGAGCGCACCTATGTCGCGCGCATGCGCAAGCACCGCGGAAAGCTGGCTCGCGTAAAGAGCCGCCTCCTCGTCGGTGATCGCCAGCCTCGCCAAATGGGCGATGTGGAGGGTCTCTTCTCGGGAAATCTGGTCGGAAGACATGCGCTACAGCCTATGGCACACCACAAGCGAAGGTCTCAGCGACGTCCGAGCCTCACGAGGCCAGGAACTCGAGCATCCCCTCGGTGATCAGCTCCTTGTCGTAGTCAAGTGTGGCCACGTGGTAGGAGCGGTCCAGCACCACCCTCCTCACCGACCGGGCGGTCTCGGCCAGATAGACCCCGGACTCTACGGGCACGACGTGGTCCTGGAGTGAGCTGAACAGCAGAATCGGCATCGCGAGCTCTCCAACCCGCGGCGCGATCCGAGCGGTGTTCACGAATAGGCTCCTCGCCGCCCTTATGGGAGCGCCGTCGTATGAAGCCTCCTTCACGCCGGGATCGGCAATGTCGGAACCGACCGCGGGGGCAACCTCCAACCCCCCTTCCAGGAGCTGGTCCAAAAGCTCCATGTAGCTCTCGGCGGGAGGAAGCACCAGGGGGTTGATAAGCACCATTCTCTCCACCCGGGGGTCGGAGAGCCCAAGGTCAACGGAAAGGGTCCCGCCCATGGATATGCCCACCAGAGCGACCTGGCCGTTCGCCCCGGCTAGGTCGTCGAGTGCGCGCTTGGCGTCCTCGAGGTAGTCGCCGTACCTGGTCGCCACCAGCTCGTCAATCGATGTCCCGTGCCCACGCAACAGTGGCGCATAGACGTCGTAGCCGGCCTTGGCCGCCGCTTCTATTTGCGGCCCCATTGTGGCCGGCGCGCCCGTGAAACCGTGAATGAACAGGACCTTCCTGCTACCCACCTCGCCGTGATGCCTGCGAGGATAGTCAAAGCCCACGCTCTCGGCCACCGCCACCTCACTTCAGTTCTTGCCATTTGAACCAGCTTGAAGGGCCACGCTACCACCACTGTCTCCGTCTGCGGGGAATTCACAAGCGGGGCCACCCATGCCGCGCGTCACCGGGCTGGTCCAAGCACGGCGCCTAGAATTTATTCAGCACTGGAGGTTGCCGGGTGGATAAGTACCAGTTCCTGTCGAGGGAATGGATAGACAAGGTGCGCGAATTGCGCCAGACCTATGTCGACGAGCACGGAAAGCCGGCCGCCGACTTCTCGATCCGCATGAACCAAGTCGTGACCGACATCCCCTTCGGAGACGGCGAGCTGAAGACATACATCGACACGACCGCCGGTTTCCTCGACATCGAACTCGGTGAGCTGACTGACGCCGAGGTCACGGTGCGGATCGACTATGAGACCGCCAAGAGCATCTTCGTGAAACTGGACGTGCAGGCCGCAATGACCGCCTTCATGAGCGGCCGGATTCGCATAACCGGTGACTTCACCAAGCTGATGTCACTCCAAGGCGCGGTCTCGCCCGACGGGCTCAACCCCGACGAGGTTGCAAAGCGGATCCAGGAGATCACCTCCTGAAAGCTGCCGCTACTGCGTCGCTACTATGACCTGCGAACCGTACAGCACGGCTTTGCCCGGCACTGGAAGCTGTCCCGTAACTTGGGAGTTGCCGGACGGGTTCGACCCGTTGTAGAGCACCAGCGTCAATCCGGCCTGCTGCAGCGCTGTCTGAGCTTGCGTCAAGGTCGAACCGAGCAGGTTGGGAACTGTCACCATGTGTGGGCCCTGCGAAACGGTGAGAGTCACGACCGTGCCTCGAGCCACTTTGTCGCCAGCCGCGACGCTTTGGGAGATCACGACCCCGGAAGCCACCGTATTGGAGTATGCCTGGACCACCGTGGCTCCGAGCTGCAGGGCAGCTAGCTGTGAATTGGCAGAAGCCTGGGTGGCCCCGACCATGTTCGGCACTGTCCGTGGAACCGGACCTTTGGAGATGACCAGATCCACGACCGTCCCTGGGGGAACCATCTTCCCGGCCTGGGTCTGGGAGATGACCACACCCGCATTCACCGTCTCGGAGTAGGCGGAACTCTCCGCGTAGGCCAGGTGCGTCGAGGAGAGCTGCGACTGGGCAGCCGCGGTCGCTTCGCCGACCACATTTGGCACCTTCACGGGCGGAGGGCCGAGGGAGATCACCAGCGAGATCTTGGTTCCCTTCCAAAGCGAGGAGCGCGGTGTCGGCGACTGCGAGACGACCTTGCCCTCGGGGACCAAAGGCGAATGCACCCACCGCAGGGATCCTTGGTCGAAGCCCGCCTTTTTGATCATCGCAGCCGCAGTGGCCTGAGTCTGCGAAATGACATTCGGTACCGCAGCCGATTCAAGCCGCCACGCGGCCAAATAGGACGAAGCTGCAACGACGACCGCCACGATAAGCGCAAACCCCAGCTTTCGCCATGGCCCGGCCAGGAAACCCTTGCGTCCCGAATTGCCGTCCGCGGCCTCACCGGCGGATGGATCCGCTGCTTCAACGGATGCCCCTACTTCCTTCATCTGAACGGTTGCGTCCGAAGATCCGGCGGAGCCGATAGGAGCCTGTACCCCTTCGTCCTGGTCGAATACGTTCGAGGACGCGGCGGGGGCCTCCATCCGGCCGGACTCAGCCGGAGCTTGGATATCAACCACTGCC
>JAJYPE010000017.1 GCA_021795585.1 Actinomycetes bacterium
CAACCGGCCCTCTTTGCCGCCGGCATGGCCGGCGTCGCTTCCGCTGTCAACGTCAAGTCCAGGTGTTCAACCGGCGGTGGGTAGGTCGGCCCACGCCACGCATCAACCGCTGCAGGACCAGTGGACGGTAGACCTTAGAAGTCCAGCGAGGGCATCACCGGTGGGGCCGGAACCGATACTGGGAATATGGGGGGACCCGAAACGGGGTGCACTACGAGCGATCGGTGTCGCTCGCTTGGCTGCAACGGCCGGTTCAGATCTCTGTGATCAGGTGGAAGGCCTCCGCGAGTTCGGCGCCGTCCGACGCCCCGGTCCGTTCGGCCGCATCCCGGACTGCTTGGCGGAAGCTGGTCACCTCAGCCAGGTCCGCGGGGTCGTTGATCTCCATCGAGCTCTCGTGCTGAGAGCGGTGACACAGCAGCGCCTCGACTTTTGCCCGCAGCGCTATTTCGCCCAGCGTTTCCAGGTGGTTGGCTTCGTCGGCTTCGAAGAGCAGGAGCGCTCGTGGTCTATGATGCCGGCCTAGCTCGGGCAAGAAGTGCGGGTCCCTCGCGGCCACCAAAGCGTCGCTTGAGATGAATCCGGCTGCGCGATGGTCTGGATGCAGCCTGTACCTTTTCCAAGGATCGTGGGCCACCAAGACGTCCGGCTGGTGCAGGCGAATTAGGTGGCATAGCTGGGCTACGGCTCGCTCGCCATGCCGCAGCTCCCCGTCCTTCCACCCCAAGAACTCCACCGCCGCTTTTGGCGCCAATGTCCCTGCGGCTCGTCGCGCCTCGCCCTGGCGTCGCAGTGCCAGCTCCAGCGGATCCGCCTCGGGATTCCACGTGCCTTTGGAACCGTCGGTCATTATCACGAAGACGGCTTCGCTCCCTTGCTGCGCCCACTTGGCGATAGTGCCACCCGCTCCGAACTCGATGTCATCCGGATGGGCTCCTATCGCCATGACCTTCTTGGGCACCTCGATGTTCTTCGAGGAGGGTCCGCTGTCTTTGAAGTAGGTGCTGGTCAAGTGTCGGCTGCTCCTCTTGATCGGGATTTCTCAATCAGGCGGAGGGGTGCCCCGCAAACGACAGTATGGAGTTCAATCTATGTCGTTCAGCGGTGCTCAAACTCTCACGAGCGGCCAGTGCAGCCAGCGCCTCGAGGTCTTCGGGCAGGTCAACGTCGTAACGTGCCAGGCTGTTCTCGTCGACGACAAGGGGCGCGCCGGCATTTGCGATCGCCGCCGTATGCGCGGCAAAGGAGCCGGCACCGAAGGCGAGCCGTATGGAGCAGGGGAGGTCGCAGGCGAGCACGTTGGTGCCTGTGTGGTGGCGGTCCGGGATCAGAAAGAAGCCGGCCGAGCCGGCCGCGTTGTCGATGTCGTCCGACCGAATCAGCGGCAGGTCTCCCAGCGCTATCACGGCCCGGCCGAACCCGGACGCTTTCAGTACTCCTAGTGCCTCTTCCAGATCAGCGTTTAGGGAGTCGCCGTGGCAGACGATCACGGAGGCGCCGCGGCCCGATGCCCAGGAGGCGACCTCGGCGTCTGCGGTCACGACGTATGACCTGCGGGCCCCACCCGCATGGAGTACCGCGTCGGCCATCAATCGTCCGATACCCCCCCGATTGCCCGTGCCGAGCGCGGCCAGGCGGCTCTTTCCGGTGGAAAAGGATCGGATTGGCATGACTACGGCGGCGAGATTGGCGGCCAAACTCCATCCTTTCGGCTACTGGGCCCGGCCTAGAGCATAGGTGAACCGGTATTTCCACCTCGGGGGCAACTTTGGCAATACCATGGATCCTTGGGAGAGGTGGGGCGTTGACGATTGAGGAACTGCCTGTCGCGCTTGTCGAGATGCTGCGCGAGCGTGGCCTGCGTGACGAAGATATCGAGGCCGCGCTCGATGCGGGCACGCTCCATTTCCTTGCGGTCGACCAGCTTCTCGGGAACCCCTATCGGCGCAAGTCGGCTCTCGAAGTCGAGGAGGAGACAGGGATAGACACCCAGGTCTTGCGCAGACTGTGGCGGGCCCTGGGGTTTACCGACTTCGCCGATACCGACCCGATCTTCACCGAGCTTGATGTGCAGGCTGCGCAATCCCTGCGCATCCTCCTGCAGTCCGGGTCGGTCGAGGATGAAGTTGCGGTGCAGTTGGCAAGGGTCATGGGGTCGTCGATGGCACGCTTTGCTGAGGCCCAGATCGTCGCTTCCTACGCGTTCGGGGATCTCGGCGATCGTCTGGCGGATTTGGACGCCGTGGAGCTGGCCGAGCGCTTCACCCGGTACTCATCCGTTATCGTCCCTGCCGTGCCGCAGTTGCTCGTGTACACGTGGATTCGCCACCTTCATGCTGCTTCCCGGCGGGCGATGCTTGCCTTCGAAAAAGGGGTCGAAAACATTTCGGTGGTGGAGATGGCAGTCGGTTTCGTGGACCTGGTTGGCTTCACTGTTATTGCACAGCAGCTCTCCAACGCCGAACTAGCCAAGGTCGTGGGCCGTTTTGAGGAAGTCAGCTTCGACGTGGTGACCCAGCACGGCGGCAGAGTTGTGAAGATGATCGGCGACGAAGTGATGTTCGTGTCCGATGACCCGGTGGAGGCCTGTGAAATCGGACTGTCGCTTGCGAAGATCTACGAGGAGGACGAGATTCTTTCGGAGGTGCGCGCCGGAATCTCGTGGGGCAATGTCCTCTCCCAGGACGGCGATTATTACGGCTCTACCGTCAATACGGCTTCGCGGGTGGTCAATATCGCCGCGCCCGGTTCCGTCCTCGTGACCGAGTCGGTGGCCGAGCGCGTGCGAAAGGATGCGGACCTGGTAATGAGGGCTTTGCGCCCCCGCTACTTGAAGGACCTTGGCTCGGTGCAGCTCTTCGTTGCCAGACGCGCGTCCACCGGGGCGGATGCAGTCCCTCGGGCAATCCTGGGTCCGAACAAGAAGCCGCTGGGAAGTACGGGCTGAGGCGGCCCGTGTTTGTGCGACCTCTTCACTCCCCGCGATGCGACAATGATCGATAGCGTTACCGTTGGGCTGGCGGCGGCGCTTGAGCCTTCGGACATCTTGGCCGGAGTGGACGAGGCCGGACGGGGCTCTTGGGCTGGACCCGTTGCAGTCGGGGTGGCGGCGGTGGCTGCGAAGGATTTGGCGAGGCTACTTTCGCAGCGGTGGGTGCGGGAACACTTGGATGATTCCAAAGTCTTGAGCGCGGCTTGGAGAGAGTCTCTTCTCCCGCTGGTTAAGCAGCGTTTTCTCACCAGCTTCGGAACGGCGTCTCCTTATGAGTGCGACCAGCTGGGCATGACCGCCGCGCTTCGTTTGGCCGCCGAGCGGGCCTTTGCCTTGCTGGGGGTGGTCCCCAGCCTGACGATTCTTGATGGCAAGCATGACTACCTGGCGCGAGCGGGGGTGGTGACGCTGGTGAAGGGCGATTCCCGCTCGGCGCCGGTGGCTGCGGCATCTCTGGTGGCCAAGGTGGGGAGGGACTCCCTGATGCGCGAGGCGGGCCTTGCGATGCCGGCATGGGGCTTTGCAGCCCACAAGGGATATGGATCCAGGGCTCACGAAACCGCCCTGATCGAACATGGCCTGAGTGATATACATCGGAGAAGTTGGGGATACGTCAAGCGGCTGGGTTTGAACGCCGACGAATAATTGTGCCGCTGTGGCTCGACTGAGAGGTTCGTCCGCCACCGGCGTGACCGGCCCAGTGCAGGTCGATTCTTTTGGCCAAAAGCAGGTTACGGGCATAGAGTGAAGGCAAAGATTTGTTATTGCGGCCATCGGACAGCGCCGTGCCGTGCGCGCGGCGCTGTGGCTCGCCGTAAGGGAGGTGGTTCCGACGTCTCGTACCTATGACGTCGTCGTTATCGGCGGTGGCCCGGGAGGCTACGCTGCTGCTCTTTACGGCGCCAGCGCCGGACTCGCTGTGGCAGTTGTGGAAAAGGAGAAGGTGGGAGGCACCTGCCTTCACAGAGGCTGCATACCGGCCAAGGAGTTCCTGGAGAGCGCCGCGGTATATCGCACCGTCGCAGGCGCGGCGGAATTCGGAGTCCTCTCCTCCAGCCCGGCCATCGACTTCTCGGTTACCCAGACGCGCAAGCAAAAGGTGGTCGACCAACTCTGGCGTGGTCTTTCGGGCCTGATGAAGGGCCGCAAGATCGAGATCATCGAAGGGTTTGGCGCCTATCTCGGTGGCGGCCAGGTGCAAATCAACGGGGATGAGGTCATTTCCGGCGATAACGTGATCATCGCCTCCGGCTCAGTTCCACGCACCATACCGGGCTTCGAGTTGGATGGCCGCTTGGTGATGACATCCGACGAGGTGCTGTCGCTTACCGAGCTCCCTTCGAGCGTCGCGGTTATCGGCGGCGGGGCCATCGGATGCGAGTTCGCATCCATGATGTCGGACCTCGGTGTCAAGGTCACCCTGCTTGAGGCACTCCCCTCTATTTTGACGGGATGCGACAAGGATGCGGCCGACGTCGTGGCCAGGTCTTTCCGCAAGCGGGGAATCGATGTGCATGTGGGCGTCGCCGTCAACGGGCATCAACCAGGTGGCGCAGGCACGACCGTTAGCTACGGAGACGGGCAGAGCGTCGCGGTGGACCGGGTCATTGTCTCGGTCGGCCGCCGCCCATTTACGGATGGTGTGCTCGGCCCGGATACGAAGGTGCAGGTCGACGCCAGGGGCTTCGTTGTCGTCGATGAGTACATGGCGACCACTGAGCGGGGTGTGTACGCGATCGGGGACGTGGTGGCCACAGCCCAGCTGGCTCATGTCGGATTCGCGGAGGCGATCGTAGCCATAAAGACGATCCTGAACGAGCCGGTCGTACCAGTCGATTACGGCAAGGTGCCCTGGTGCATATACACCCATCCCGAGGTGGCGTTTGCCGGCTTGACGGAGGAAGCGGCTCGCGCAGCGGGCTATGACGTCGTCGTTAAGAAGGACCCGTTTGGCGGCAATTCCCGCGCCCGCATAATCGGAGAGACCGAGGGAGTTGTAAAGGTGATCGCCGAACGGCGAAGCGATGGCAGCACCGGAAGAATCCTGGGCGTGCACATGGCGGGGCCGTGGGTCACCGAGCAGCTGGGCATGGGGTATTTGGCAGTCAACTGGGAGGCCACCCCTGAAGAGGTGGCTCAGTTCATTCAGCCGCACCCGACTCTTTCGGAGTCTTTCGGAGAGACAGTAATCGCATTGACAGGAAGGGGACTTCACGTTGGCTGATGTCATAATGCCACAACTTGGTGAGACCGTCACCGAGGGGACAATCACAAAGTGGCTGAAGAAGGTCGGCGACCAGGTCGCCATCGACGAGATCCTTTTCGAGGTCTCAACGGACAAGGTCGATTCCGAGGTCCCCTCCACAGCAAGCGGCTATCTCGCCCAGATTCTCGCCGATGAGGGTGACACCGTTGCAGTGGGAACGGTGATTGCGGTGCTATCCGATTCTCCTGGGGCGGCAGTTCCGGAAAGCGCGCCTCAGGCCGCTCCCGAACCAGCGCCTGCCCCGATCGCGGAGGTGGTGGAACCTGCACCGGCTCCTGTGGCCACCCCAGCACCTGAGCCGGCTCCTGCTCCCGCTCCCGCTCCCGAAGCTGTGCCAGCACCGGCCGCGTTCGCTCCTCCGGCTCAGGCATCTGCGCCTCGTGTCGATGGCCTTGTCTTGTCTCCGGTCGTCCGGCGTCTCATCGACGAGAATGGCATAGACCCGACCCAGATAACAGGGACGGGTGCCGGCGGTCGCATTACGCGGAACGACGTGCTTGACTTCCTTGACCGGCTAGCTCAAGGGCAGCCCGCCCCGGCGGTGCCCGCTCCTGCGCCGGCCGCTCCGGCTCCGGCTCCCGCTCCCGAAGCTGTTCCCGAGGCGGTCCGCGCTTCGCTGGCACCCGCTCCCGCCCAGGTCCTACAGCCGGCAGTTCGTGCCGAGGCCTACGCGCCCGTTGCGGCCGGTGCCAGGGACGAGGTGATTCCGTTCAACAACATCAGGCGACGCACTGCCGAGCACATGGTCCGCTCCAAGGCCACCTCGGCTCACACGCTGGTCGCCATCGAGGTCGACTTCGAGCAAGTGGATCGAATCAGACGCGCATTAAAGGAGTCCTTCGCGCGCGAAGAGGGGTTCTCTTTGACCTACTTGCCCTTCATCGCGCGGGCAACCGTGGAAGCTCTTCGGACCTTCCCGCACTTGAATGCCTCGGTAGGTGACGAAGCGCTTGTCGTGCATCGGGACTTGAACCTTTCGATCGCGGTCGATCTCGATCTGGACGGGCTGATTGCCCCGGTTATCAAAGAGGCGGATCAGAAGCGGCTGAAGGGCTTGGCGCGTGAGATTCGGGATCTTGCCACCCGCGCCAGGTCGAAGCGCCTGAGCGCAGACGAACTGGCGGGCGGCACCTTCACCATCACCAATCCCGGCCCCTATGGAACCTTCATGACGGCGCCGATCATCAACCAACCCCAGGTAGCGATTCTGTCGACGGACGGGGTGAAGCGTAAGCCGGTCGTTGTAACGCTGCCCGATGATACGGAGAGCATCGCGATCCATTCGGTTGGCGTGCTTGCCCTAACGTTTGACCACCGCGTCATCGACGGAGCTTATGCTGCGGCCTTCCTGGCCCGCATGAAGGAGATCGTCGAGACTTGGAACTGGGCCCAGGAGTTCTAGGCCCAGGTTCTCTTTTGCGCCGGGGACGAACGGCCCCGGCGCGCCTTGGCGCCGCGTGCTAGTTGGCGCGGCGGGAGAGTTTGCGACCCCAGGAGGCGAAGTGCTCGAGATCCGTTGGCTCGGCAAGGTTGCCTACTCCGACGCATATGTCCTGCAGCACCGGCTGTTCGCCGGTTCCGCGGAACATCTGTTGTTGCTGGAGCACAACCACGTGTACACGCTCGGAGTGCGGACGGATCCCGGCCACATTCTTGTCGACCCAGCCACAGTGGGGGCCGAGATGATAAGCGTCGACCGTGGTGGCGACGTCACTTATCACGGTCCTGGCCAGCTGGTCGGATATCCGATTCTCGACGTCCCTCTGCGGAGCAACGCAACGCCAGAATTCGTGGCCAAGGTCGAGGAATTGGTCATCCGCGCGTTGGCGCGCCACGGCATCTCGGGGGTCCGTCACGATGGGTTTCCCGGAGTCTGGACGTGGTCGGCCGATGGAAAACTCAAGAAGATTGCCGCGATAGGAGTCCGCATCAGCCGCGGACGCTCGATGCACGGCTTCGCTCTCAACGTTAATCCCGACCTCGGCATGTTTGGCCACATCGTGCCGTGTGGCATCTCCGACTACGAGGTGACGTCGATGGCGGCGGAGGGCTCCGACGCAACCGTCGAGCAAGTTGTCGCGTCGGTAGCAGAAGTTGCGCCGGAGGTCTTTGAGCGCCCCGCGCACAGCTTCTACGGTGTTTCCTCCTCTTCGGGGTACCTGGCCCAAGCCGAAAGCGGGGAGATACTGCGCGCCGAGCCTTCTCCGCAGATTGCGGAGAAGCGTTCCCTGGATAGGCGCCTCGCCAGCGCCGGCGTTTCCACCGCTGAAGGCATCTCCATCTCGTCCTCCAAGCCAGAATGGGTCAAGCTCCGCTCCAGCATGGGCGGTGAGTACCAGGATCTAAAGCGCACCATGCGCGGCCTCTCGCTCGTGACGGTTTGCGAAGAAGCCGGCTGCCCGAATATTTTCGAATGCTGGTCCCAGGGGACGGCCACCTTCATGATCAACGGTGAGGATTGCACGCGCTCGTGTGGGTTCTGCCTGGTGAAGACTGACAGGCCAAAAGCCATGGATCCCGACGAGCCGCGCCGGGTTGCAGCCGCGGTCGAAGAGATGCGGCTTCGATTCGCGGTGATCACCGCCGTCGCACGCGACGATCTCGCGGATGGCGGTATCAGCGGGTTCGTCGAGTCAATCGCTGAGATCCGCAAGCGCACCACCGGAGTGAGCGTGGAAGTGCTCATTCCGGACTGCAAGGGGAGCGAAGAGGCGCTTTCGGCGATCTATGACGCCCGCCCGGAAGTGCTTAACCACAACATCGAAACCGTCGTCCGTCTCCAGCGGGCAGTGCGTCCCCAGGCGTCATACGCGCGCAGCCTCCGAGTGCTTGCGGGTGCGGTCGACAGGGGCCTTGTCGCCAAATCGGGGATCATTGTCGGCATGGGCGAGACGATGGACGAACTCAAAGCGACGCTACGCGATCTGGCCGCGGTGGGTGTCGAGATCGTCACCATCGGCCAGTACCTGCGTCCTACCAGGAAGCATCTGCCCGTTGCGCGGTGGTATACGCCCAAGGAGTTTGCTGAGCTGAAGGCGTACGGAGAGGCGCTCGGTATTCGCCACGTGGAATCGTCGCCGAATACCCGCTCGTCGTACCACGCCAGGCAGGCGGCCGACGGGCTCGTCATGCTCGGCTGATCCCAGATCTCTATTTCGACATCATCCGGGCAACGACGCTCATAACCTCGGCGGTCTGAGCTTCCGGGGTGTCCGGTCCGCCGCCGTGGCCGAGAAGGCAGTGGAGCATATGGCCCTCGAGGAGGCTTAGCTCCACCTTGCCCAGCGCCGCCTGCACGGCGGAGATCTGCGTGATGACGTCAATGCAGTAGCGGTCGCTGTCGACCATGCGCCTAATGCCGCGGATCTGGCCCTCAATCTTGGCCAGCCTTGAGAGGAGGTCATCTTTCGATGCCGTGTAGCCGCGCTCGACGTGGCCCTCGACTTCGACAGCATGTTCGATCTCTTGCTCCATGTCGACTCCGTCTCGGTCTTCGCTTTGTTTTGATCCCGTCAACAGTATACTCTAGGGGGGTAGGGTAGATTCGCAAAGAAGGAGACTCTGATGGCTACAAAGGTTTACCGGGTCGACGGGATGACTTGCCAGCACTGTGTCAAGGCCGTTTCGGACGAGCTGGCCCAAGTGCCGGGTGTTGCCAAGTTCGACGTCAACCTTGACACCAAGCTGGTAACCGTAGATGGTGACTCCCTGGACGACGGGGCCATCGTTGCCGCAATCGACGAAGCGGGTTACGAGGCGCTCGCCGTCACCGAATAGAGGTTGCCATGACCAAGGTCGAGTCGGCTGCGGGCCTGGGAGATGCCAGGGGTCTGGTGAAGCTTGACCAGGTCGAGCTGGACCTGCAGGGGATGACCTGCGCAAGCTGTGCGGCGCGGATCGAAAAGAAGCTGAACAAGCTGCCTGGAGCTAACGCGACGGTCAACTTCGCCACTGAAAAGGCGAGCGTCACGTTTGACCCGGCGGTCGTCAGCACCGAAGAGATGCTGGCTGCGGTGACAGCGATCGGTTACGGTGCTGAACTGGTCAAGGACGAGCCAGATGAGGAGCCGGCTGCTGGTGGCGGCCACTCGCGCGATCACGCCGCTGAGCTATTACAGCGGCTCGTGTTGTCGGCTGCGCTAGCCGTGCCCGTACTGTTGCTCTCGATGATTCCGCAGCTGGAATTCCGCAACTGGCAATGGCTCGCCTTCACTCTGGCCACTCCCGTCGTCTTCTGGGGCGGCCTGCCTTTCCACAAAGCGGCGTGGGCTTCTGCGAAGCACCTGTCGTTCTCCATGGACACCTTGATCTCCATGGGGTCCCTGGCGGCCTACGGTTGGTCGATTTACGCCCTGTTTTTCACTAAGGCCGGTGACCAGGGATTCCGTATGAACTTTTCCTTCACCGGCGCGACCAGCCACATGCACCCCGACATCTACCTCGAGACTGCGTCGGTGGTGGTGGCGGTCATTCTCTTCGGCCGATACCTGGAGGCCAAGGGCAAGCGCCGGTCCGGCTCGGCAATCTCGGACCTTGCCTCCGGAGGGTCGGTCACGGTCGCCGTGCTGGATATGGACGGGCGTGAGACGCTTCGCGTTTCGCGCGAGCTGAAGGTCGGCGACAGGTTCCTGGTGAGGGCGGGCGAGAAGGTTGGGACCGACGGTGTTGTCGAGTCCGGCGAAGCGAATGTCGACTTCTCGCTCCTGACGGGTGAATCGCTGCCACGGCGCGTCGCCGAGGGAGACGAAATCGTCGGTGGCGCCGTGAACATTGACGGGCGCCTGGTGGTGCGGGCAACTCGCGTAGGCAGCGAGACCGCAATGGCACAGCTGGCCAAGATCGTGGCGGATGCGCAGGCAAAGAAGGCTGACGTCCAGCATTTGGTGGACAAGATCTCCTCCGTCTTCGTTCCGGTGGTGATATTGCTCAGCATCGGCACCGCCGTGGTCCGCCTTTTCGCGGGCGACTCTATGCAGGCCGCCTTCACCGCCGCCGTAGCGGTGCTCATCATTGCCTGCCCTTGTGCCATGGGCCTTGCCACGCCGATGGCGCTGCTGGTAGGAACCGGTCGTGCGGCGCAATTGGGAATCCTCATCAGGGGTCCGGAGGTCCTTGAGTCGGCACGACAGATCGACACCGTCATTCTCGACAAGACCGGCACGGTTACGACCGGACGCATGTCCGTGGTCGGGGCAATATCTATGGGGGACACCACCGAGGCGGAGCTGGCCGCGATGGCGGCGGCTGCCGAAGCCGGTAGTCGCCATCCACTTGCAAGAGCGCTGCTGGTGCACGCGGACGAGCTGGACGTGGATGTGCCCGAAGCCGAGGCCGTTGTGGCGGTGGCGGGCCAAGGCGTGTCCGCCACGGTAAACGGCGTTTCGGTCGTGGTCGGAAAGCTCTCCTTTTGCGAGGAGAACGGCCTTGTGGCTCCCGAAGATCCGGCCCGGTATCGGGAGGCGTCCCATGGACCGGTCTCGCTCGTATACGTCGGCTGGGGCGGAGCAGTGCGCGGAATCTTCGAGATCGCGGACCAGATCCGGCCCGACTCGCGGGCAGCCATCGGCGCCCTGAAGCGGCTGGGTACGGAAGTGATTCTGCTGACCGGAGACTCGCGTGAAGCCGCCGAGGCGGTCGGGCGGGAACTGGCCGTAAACCAGGTGATCGCAGATGTGAGTCCCGAGGGCAAGGGACAGGTGGTCGACGAGCTTCTCGGGAAGGGAAAGCGTGTGGCCATGGTTGGAGATGGCATCAACGACGCTGCCGCCCTTGCCAAGGCGACGCTCGGTATCTCGGTCGGCGGGGGCACGGACGTGGCCAAGGAGGCTTCGGACCTGACGGTTTTCGGAGGTGGGGTAGCGGGGGTGGTTGACGCGATTCGCATCGCGCGGCGCACTTTAGGCACCATCCGGGGCAATCTGTTCTGGGCTTTTGCCTACAACGCCGCAGCTATTCCGCTTGCAGCGCTCGGCCTGGTCAATCCGGTTCTGGCGGGTGCCGCCATGGCATTCTCCTCGGTTTTCGTGGTTGGGAACTCAGTGCGGCTTTTCAGCTTCCAAAGGGCGCGCATCGACTGAGCGGCTCCGGCTCCGCGCGCCCTCCGCTGCTAGGGTGGCTGATCGTGAAGGATCCATTGCCATCCATTGATCTGCTTGCCGACTCCGCCGAGGTGGCGCACTACCTCGGGGTTCTAAGCGAGAAGGACTTCCGAGAGGCCCGCGCTGCGCGCCTCGAGGGGGTGCAGCGCGCACTGGAGGAAACAAGGACTGACGCGCTGGTCCTCTCGCTCGGCGCCGACCTGCCCTGGCTCACCGGCTACGAGGCAATGCCCCTCGAACGCTTGACGGCGCTGGTTGTCCTGCGTGGCGAGATGCCGGTTCTTCTGGTGCCCGAACTGGAAGCGCCAAGAGTCCGCCCCGATGACGAATTGTTCAGCCTGCGCCCTTGGGCGGAGGGCTCCGATCCATACGACATGGTTGCGGGTTTGCTGGGAACGGCCGAGTCGGTCGCGGTCTCCGACCGCATGTGGGCGACAGCGCTCCTGGAGATCCAGGGGCGATCACGCCAGGCGGGATACTCGGCCGCCTCAAGCCTGCTGGCGCCCCTCAGGGGCCAGAAGGATGCCGTTGAGCTGCTCCTCCTCGCCCGGGCCGCCCACATTACCGACCTGGTGGCCGAGGAGATACTGGCAGGGGAGGTGCCGCTGCTGGGCAGGCCGGAGCGGGAGGTCTCTGCGGACATCGCGGCCCGGTTGATCACTCACGGACTGCAGCGTGTCAACTTCGCCATCGTCGGATCCGGCCCCAACTCCGCTTCCCCTCATCACGAGCCGGGATTACGCGTGATTGCCGGCGGCGATCCGGTGGTTCTCGACTTCGGCGGCGTCTTCGCCCTGGGCGAAGAGCCCGGCTACTGTTCGGACACCACCCGCACCGTGGTCGTAGAGCAGGTCCCAGACGGCTTTGGCGAGCTTTACCAGGCGCTTCACGTTGCCCAGGCTGCCGCGCTCAGAGAGGCGAGCAGCTCGATAAGCGGGGCCTCGTTGGACGCGGTGGCGAGGGACGCCATCTCTGGGGCTGGTTTCGGCAGCTACTTCATCCACAGGACCGGCCACGGCATCGGCCTCGAAGAGCACGAGGATCCCTATGTGGCTTCGGTCAATCCGCGCCCCCTCGGGCCCTACGCCGCCTTCTCGATCGAGCCGGGCATTTATATCCCGGGTCGTTTCGGGGCCCGCATCGAGGACATCTGCGTGACCGGTGAACACCATGCCGTAAGCCTGAACCGTTCCTCGCGCGACATGGTCATCGTGTGACCAGTGCACCCGTGAGCTGGGGTGATAATCAAAGGCCCGCGGGCCTGCAATAGGCTTGGAGACATTCGATCCCTGTCCGCGCCAATCTTTTGGCGACTGTGCGGCTTGGCGCGAAAGGACGGATGGATGACTCACGCGCAGAGTGAAATCTCGGTGGGGCCCGGCTCCGTCGCGGATGCGAAGGCTTCAACGGCCTCCAAGGGCCGTGGCACAACGGTCGCGGTCCTCTTCGACATCGATGGCACGCTCATCGTCACCGATGGCGCCGGCGCACGTTCATGGGAGCTCGCCTTTGCCGACCTTTGGGAGGTTGAGGCGGACATCAGCAACTACAGCGACACCGGCATGACGGATCCGGAGGTGGGTAGAAGGACCTTTGAGGCCGTCATGGGGCGTTCGCCGAGCGCGGCGGAGTTTTCCCGCCTTCTCGAGAGGCGCATGCATTACCTGACCCAGACGGTCGCCGAATCCAGCGGCTATCGGATTCTGCCGGGGGTGGCTGAGCTTCTGCCCCGACTGGTGGAGGAAGGCTACGTGCTCGGCCTGGTGACCGGGAATCTTGAAGCCGCGGCACACGTCAAGCTGTCGCGTGCGGGCCTCAACAGGTTTTTCTCCTTCGGTGGCTACGGTTCGGATTCACCGGACCGGACCGAGGTCACGAGGATGGCTATGCGGCGTGGCTCTGTCGTCTTTGGCGGGCACGTCCCGCCGGAGGCCTTCCTGGCGGTCGGCGACACGCCCAACGATGTAGAAGCGGCCCACGCCGCAGGAATCACGTGCGTGGCGGTGGCAAGCCACAAGTACGACATGGAGCAACTCGAGGCCTCGGGCGCAGATTGGGTGATTCCCAGTCTCGAGCAGGGGCTTCCGCCCTTGTCCGCCTAAATGCTTGAGTGCCGGTTGCGAATTTAGGGATAGGAGGCGGGATGCAGACATCTACCAAGCCGGACCGTGAGGGGTTGCGGCCCGATTCGGCGGTACTGGTGCTTTTTGGCGCAAGTGGCGACCTGGCCAAGCGAAAACTGATACCCGGGCTCTATCACCTATACCGCGCCGGTCTGATGCCCGAGAATTTCCGGATTATCGGCAGCGCTCCGGCTGAGGTGAAAATGGACGTTGAAGGTTTCGTCGAGGTTGCGCGCTCCTCGGTGGGGACATTCGGGAGGCGAGAGGGGGCTGACGCGGACTTTGACGGCTTCGCCAAAAGTCTCTCGTACTGCGCGGCATCTACGTCAGATTTTTCAGGACTGGCTGCCGCGGTTAACGACGCCCGAAAGGAAACCGGCGCGGAGACCGCTGTCTTCTACCTGGCCGTCCCCCCGCCGGCGTTCATCCCCGTGATAAAGGCGCTTGGTACTGGTGGCCTGGCTCAGGGATCGCGGTTGATAATCGAGAAGCCGTTCGGATACGACCTGAAGAGCGCCAAAGAGCTGAACACAGCCATTCACGGTTCGTTCTCCGAGGATGAGGTCTACCGGATCGACCACTTCCTGGGCAAAGAGGCGGTGCAAAACATTCTTGCCCTGCGCTTCGCCAATGGCATATTCGAGCCTGCTTGGCATCGCTCGTTCCTGGAATACGTCCAGCTCGACGTACCCGAAACGCTTACCATAGAAGGCCGAGGCGCCTTTTACGAGGAGACCGGGGCCTATCGGGACATGATCGTCACGCACCTCTTGCAGGTGCTTGGTTTCCTGGCAATGGAGCCCCCCGAAAAGCTCGACGCCCGCAGCCTCAATGCAGCCAAGAACAATGTCTTCGCCGCGCTCCGGCCTTTGACGAAGGCGGACGTGGTCTTTGGCCAATATGAGGGCTACCTGCAGGAGCCGGGAGTTGCGGCGGGTTCTCGGACCGAAACACTGGTTGCCGCCAGGGTCTGGATTGACAACGATCGCTGGTCCGGAGTGCCCTTTTACCTCCGCACAGGAAAGGCGATGGGGGCGGAAAAGTCCGTGGCCACGCTTGGGTTCCGCGTGCCGGACCTCGGGCGTTTCGAGGAAGCAAATGTGCCGCTGCGGGGAACCGCCTCCAACCAGCTGGTGCTCGACTTGGGCGATCCCGGCTCCATCGAGGTCGCCTTTCTTGCCAAGACACCGGGCGTCACGATGGATGTTGCGCCGGCCTCACTGAGTTTCAGCTACGCCGAAAGCTTCAACATGCGTTACGAGCTCGCTGCCTACGAAAGACTCCTGCATGACGCGCTGCTCGGTGACCGCACGCTCTTCAATGCCGCCGAGGGCATCGAAAGGCTTTGGGAGGCGTCAGCCCCGCTACTGGAGGATCCGCCTCGGCCGGTCGCCTATGCCAAGGGGACTTTCGGGCCCGACGAGGTCACTAAGCTCATCGAGCCCTACTCGTGGAAGCTGGGCTGAGGCAAGGGTCTACTCCCCGTCCTGCGCGCTTTCGTCGACGCCATCGGAGAAGATGCGGCTCTTCATGAAATCGTCGGCCTCGATCGTCATCAGGTCGGCTTTGGTGAGCATCCGCCCGCGAGAGTTGAAAAGCCGGTTGGCCTGGCGTAGGCGTGCCCGGTCGAGCGCATTCCGGATGGAGCGCGCGTTGGCGAAGTTGGGCATCTCCATACGCTTTACTACGTACTGGGCAAACACGCCCTCAGCTTCGTCGCTCATGCGGTAGCTCGATTCGGCCAGCATCAGCTTGGCGATCTGAACCAGCTCGGGTGGGTTGTAGTTCGGGAAGTCGATGTGGTGCGCTATGCGCGAGGACATCCCGGGGTTCGACTCGAAGAACTTGTCCATGCGGTCCTTGTAGCCCGCGAGGATCACCACCAGGTCATCGCGCTGGTTCTCCATCACCTGCAGGAGGATCTCGATGGATTCGGCGCCGTAGTCGCGCTCGTTCTCGGGCTTGTACAGGTAGTAGGCCTCGTCGATGAAGAGAACCCCGCCCATCGCCTTCTTGAGCACCTCGCGCGTCTTGGGCGCGGTGTGGCCGATGTACTGGCCGACGAGGTCGTCGCGAGTCACTGCGACCAAGTGGCCCTGCCTTACGTAGCCAAGGCGGTGGAGAATATCGGCCATGCGCATGGCCACCGTCGTCTTGCCCGTCCCGGGATTGCCGGTGAAGGACATGTGCATCGAAGGGTTGCCGGCCGTCAGGTCGAGTTGGCGCCGCAGCTTGTCTACGAGCAGAAGAGCCGCGATCTCGCGGATTCGCGTCTTGACGGGCACCAGGCCGATCAACTCGGCATCGAGGCGGTCAAGGACGTCCTGGATCTCGGATTCCCGGTAGACCGCGTCAATATCGATTTCGTTCAACTCCGAAGGCTTGTTCTCGGTGTCGCTCATTTCTCTCCACCCGTTCGACTTGCTGGCTGGTACAAAAAGGACGCGGCGCCCTCGGGCGCCGCGTCCAGATTTGGCTTGCGTGCCCTTGTCTTAGTAACGCTCGCCCTCGGGCTTGTCCGCGGCGTAGCTGTGGAATCCGTAGCGGATCTCACGTCCGTGCCCCTCCTGGCGCGAAAGGCCGAAGCCAGGCTCGTTGGTGGGGCGGTTGACGATGAAGCTCATCGCGGGACTCTCGACTCCGCGGGTCGAGTTGAAGGCCATTACCCGAATGTAGTAATCGGGAAAGGTCTTGCGTGCCTCGTTGACCTCCATAAGGATCGCGGCTGGATCCTTGAGGTCGAACATGGGCAGTCCGAACATCTCCCAGTACGTGTTGCGCGGGTGGGGGTCATCGGTGTACTCGATACTGACCGCCCAGCCGTGGGCAAGGGCCCACTTGATCTGCGCGGAGATCTGCTCGTCGGTCAAGTCGGGCAGGAAGGAGAACTGGCCCTGGGTCAGCCTGCCGGTCGGGTTGGTGATCATTTGTCTCAGCTCTCTCTTTCTTAGATGCTGCCGGTCGTGGTGGGAACGAAGTCGGGAGTGTCGGTCGAGGCGTAGTTGAAGGTGATGTCCTTCCAGGTGTCCAGAGCTGCACGCAGCGGCGCGCAGGTCTTGGCGGCATCGTCCAGGATCTTGGGACCCTCGTTCAGGTAATCCCGCCCCTCGTTGCGGGCCATGATCATGGCCTCGAGGGCGACGCGGTTCGCCGTTGCCCCGGCCTGCACGCCCATGGGGTGGCCTATGGTGCCGCCACCGAACTGGAGCACCACGTCTTCGCCGAGGTAGTGGACCAGCTGGTGCATCTGGCCTGCGTGGATGCCGCCTGATGCGACCGGCATCACCTTCTTCAGCGAGGCCCATGGCTGGTCGAAGAAGATGCCCCGCTCCAGGTTGACTTCGTTGTGGGGCTCACGCAGGATGTCGTAGAAGCCCCGAACCATGTTGGGGTCGCCCTCGAGCTTGCCCACGATGGTCCCGGCGTGAATGTGGTCAACACCTGCCATGCGCATCCACTTCGAGATGACGCGGAAGTTGATGCCATGGTTCTTTTGGCGGGTGTAGGTCCCGTGCCCGGCGCGGTGCAGGTGGAGGATCATCGAGTTGTCTCGAGCCCACTTGGCCATCGACTGGATTGCCGTGTAGCCAATAACCAGGTCGATCATGACGATGACCGATCCGAGGGATTTGGCGAACTCGGCGCGCTCGTATATCGCCTCCATGGTCCCGGCCGTGACGTTCAGGTAGTGCCCCTTGACTTCGCCAGTGGTTGCAGTCGCGCGGTTCACGGCTTCCATGGAGTACAGGAACCGGTCGCGCCAGTGCATGAAGGGCTGGGAGTTGATGTTTTCGTCGTCCTTGGTGAAGTCGAGGCCACCCTTGAGCGCCTCGTAGACGACGCGCCCGTAGTTGCGGCCGGAGAGGCCGAGCTTGGGCTTGACGGTCGCACCGAGAATCGGACGCCCGAACTTGTCGAGACGCTCGCGTTCGACGATGATGCCGGTTGCCGGGCCCTGGAAGGTCTTCAGATAGGCGACGGGCAGCCGCATGTCCTCGAGGCGGAGCGCCTTGACGGCCTTGAAGCCGAAGACGTTGCCGATGATGGACGCGGTCAGATTGGCGATGGAGCCTTCCTCGAAAAGGTCGAGGTCGTAGGCGATGTAGGCAAAGTATTGGGCCTCGATGTTGGTTCCGGGGCCCGTGTTGGGCACCAGGTCAACCCTGTAGGCCTTGGCGCGGTAGAGCTCGGCCGCGGTGAGGCGGTCGGTCCAGACCACGGTCCAGGTGGCGGTGGAGGACTCACCGGCGACGGCGGCGGCTGCTTCCTCGGGGTCGACACCCGGCTGCGGCGTCAGGCGAAAAAGCGCGATGACGTCGGTCTCCTTGGGGACGTAGTCCGCGTCCCAATAACCCATCTTCTTGTAAGGGATGACACCTGATTTGTACCTCTCGGCGGCATCCGTAATTTGACCCGAACCGTTGTTATCCAATTTCAACTCCCCTCTAACCTGGCGGGACCGGCCCTTTGGCGGTGTTACCCTCTTTTCGAGGACGAACTGCACCTAGGGACGAAATACCACCCGTTGGCTGCGCGAGCCGGGCGTTTCCGCCGGCGCCGCGAAGCGACTCCGGTTTCGCGGACTACCGCGTAACCAATGTTGAGAATAAGCGTTGGGCCGAAAAAATCCAATGGTAAAAACTTTGGTTTTATGGGGACTTCAATAAGCTAGAGCTTATGTATGCTGCTTCACAGCGCTCCGGTGGGCGCCGGTGACAGCCGGACAATTAGGGGGGATGCATGAGAAGGTGGCTGCCATACGTGGGAGGCCGGCCATGACGCCGGGTCAGCTGCGTACCTTCATAGCGGTCGTGGCGAACCGCTCGGTTTCGCGGGCTGCGGACTCATTGTTCGTCTCGCAGGCGGCAGTCTCGTCCGCGTTGGCCTCGCTTCAGGCGGAACTCGGGGTGAACCTCGTGGTACGCGACGGGCGCAATATCGCCATAACGGAAGCCGGCATAGCACTTTACGAGAAGGCCGTCGAGGTGATCGGCCTTTTGGAGGATGCTGCGCGGGTTGCTCGCGAGGCGGGAAGGCAGACACGGCGCAGCCTGCGCATCGGGGCGGTGACCACGGTTGGGGAGTTCCTGCTGCCGCATTGGATCGGCGGATTCCTGGCTGCCATGCCGGAGTACGACATAGCGCTCGAGGTGGGCAACCGCGACCGGGTCTTCGACCTCTTGGCCTCCCATAAGGTGGATGTCGTCATCGCTGGCCGTCCGCGCAGCAATGCGCTTTTCACTACGGTTGCCACGCGACAGCACTCCCTTGTATTGGTTGGCGCCGCCTCGGGAAAGGAGCCGGATCCGGCGGCCTCGACCTGGCTTCTGCGCGAAGAGGGGTCCGGGAGCCGGCAGTCCGCACTCGAGGTTCTGGCTGCCTCGGACTTCGAGGTGCCGACCATGACCATTGGCTCCAACGTGGCGATCCTTCAGGCTGCAAGCCTGGGCATCGGGGTGGCGGTGGTCTCGCTTGACTCGCTGATCGGAACCGGCCTCGAGTTCGAGGTGAACAGGATTGACATGCCGGGATTGCCGATCAGCAAGCAGTGGCATCTTGTGGTGCGGACCGGCCACGAGCAGGACGCCGCAGTCCAGGCGTTCGTCGGTCACCTCAGTGCAGCGGGCCAGATCTCGCTCTCATCCTGAGATTCCCCCGTATAGGTGAAAGGGTCGAGATAGCCCGTGCTTTAGGTTCGGTGACGAGCCCATGGGTGGCCGAGGTGGCCATGCGCCGAGCACGACGGGGGTCGAATTGAGTTACGCGAAAGAGCTAAGAGAAGTCGCAAGAACGATGGTCTCCGGAGGTAGGGGATTGCTTGCGGCGGACGAGAGCAGCCCAACCCTCTCCAAGCGCTTCGATGCGCTGGGTCTCGAGTCGACGGCGGAGACTCGTCTGGCCTGGCGGGAGATGCTCTTCACCACACCGGGCCTTTCGGACTGGATCTCGGGGGTGATCCTTTACGACGAGACCTTCCGGCAGCGCCTCTCGAACGGTGCCACGGTTCCGGAGTTCCTGGCCGCGAACGGCATGCTTCCCGGAATCAAGGTCGACACCGGCGCAAAGCCGATGGCCGGGCGCCCATCTGAGACCGTCACCGAGGGTCTCGACGGCCTGGGTGGCCGGCTGGCTGAGTACCGCTCGCTGGGCGGGACCTTCGCCAAGTGGCGCGCGGTGATCAAGATCGAGGAGACCACCCTCCCGAGCCGGGCGAGCATTCTTGCCAACGCCCATGCGCTCGCACGCTACGCGCGCATCTGCCAGGCGGAGGGAATCGTGCCGATCGTCGAGCCCGAGGTCCTGATGGACGGCAACCATTCGTTGGAGCGCTCGTTCGAGGTGACGGCGGCCACGCTTAACGCCGTCTTTGCCGAGCTTTGGAACCAGGAGGTCGCTTTCGACCAGATGGTCCTCAAGCCCTCGATGGTCATTTCCGGCAAGGGTGCCGCGGAGCGCGCCAGCCGGCATCAGGTCGCGGCGGCCTCGGTGGAGTGCTATCGCAACACTGTGCCTGCCTCGGTGACCGGCATCGCCCTGCTTTCGGGCGGCCAAAACGACCATGAGGCCACCGAGCACCTAGCGCTGATGAACGAGCTCGGGCCTCTGCCTTGGCCTATCACGTTTTCCTACGGCAGGGCTCTGCAAGATGCCGCAATGAGCACCTGGGCGACGCAGCGCAACGACGTACCCGCGGCCCAGGCCGCCCTCGCCGACCGAGCCAGCGCCAACTTCGCCGCTGCGTCAGCGAGCGACTAGTCGTATCCGGCTGGAAGACGCTAAGAGCCCTCCCCGTACGCCGGGGAGGGCTCTTCGTTTAAGTTCGGCGTCCGCAAGCGGCACCCCAGGTCAAAGAGGTAGACGCAGGTGGACTCTGGTGCCGTGACCCCGCCGGGTGTAGATGTCGATCTTTGCCCCTATGAGCTCGGCCCGCTCTTTCATACCGACCAGGCCGAGGCCCTCTCCGCGTTCCGGCTCGATACCGTCCCCGTCGTCGGTGATCACCAGGTGGAGCACGGCGTCGGGTGCGGGGTCCTCCCAGAGCTTCAGAGACGACCAGGTGGCTCCGGCATGTTTCTGTATGTTGGCAAGTGCCTCTTGGGCGATCCTGTAGACGGCGGTTTCGGTCGCGCTGGGGAGTGCGTGCTCGAGGGTTTCGGGCAGCTCGACGGC
>JAJYPE010000170.1 GCA_021795585.1 Actinomycetes bacterium
CATGATATCGCTGGGGGTGTGGGGGCCGCCGTCGCTACAACGGGTTGCGACAACTTGCCGATCGGGACTTTCGACACTGGCAGGCTGGCATAGTATTGGATATCCTAGGGTCCAGAGGCGGCCCGGGGCCCGGCGGAGAGCGGAGCGCCGTGGGTCCCGCCGTTCGCAGGGCGGAAAGGTTGTGCAGGCCATGTGTCTTGGAGTCCCCGGTCAAATTCTCGACCTCTTCAACGAGGGTGAGAGCTTCATGGGCACCGTCGATTTCATCGGTGTTCAGCGCAAGGTGTGCTTCGACGCCCTTCCGGACGTTGCGGCAGGCGAGTACGTGCTGGTTCACGTAGGCTTTGGCCTGGCCAAGCTGGACGAGCAGAACGCGCTGCAGACGATCGAGCTCATGAAAGGCATGGGCTCCTACGAGGAAGAATTTGGGCCGGGCTTTGCCGGCAGGCCCAGAAGCTGAGCCGCTGGCGTTGGGGGTGCCGGAAGAGGGGGAGCGGGTCTAGTCCGCATGGCGTCTTTGGTGCGCATTACCGGAGTGGTGCAGGGGGTCGGCTTCCGGCCGCACATCTACCGCAGAGCTATCGCGCGCGGCCTGTCAGGCTGGGTTGCCAATGACGCCTGGGGAGTGCTGCTCTACTTGGAATCGGATCCCGAGGCGGCGCGTGGCGAGGTCGGGGCCCTGCTCCAGGAGTTGCCGCCCCTGGCCAAGGTAGACGAAGTCACCGTGGTCGAGGTCGCCAGCCGCAAGGTGGACGGATTCTCGATCGCCCCGTCTCTGGGCGGGGCCAGCACGACCGCTGAGATCGCCCGGGACATCGCCGTCTGTGCGGACTGCCTCGCCGAGATGCGTGATCCGGCCGACCGCCGCCACGGCTACCCCTACATCAGTTGCACAAACTGCGGCCCGCGGTATTCGGTGATGACCGCGCTGCCGTACGACCGGGCCAACACCACCATGGCCCCGTGGGAGCTGTGCCAAGATTGCCTGGCCGAGTACACGGATCCCAATGACCGCCGCTTTCACGCCGAGCCGATCGCATGCCCGGTTTGTGGGCCGACCTACCGCATTCACCTGCCCGGAGCCGAGACCCCATTCGAGCCCGGGGAGGCCGGCGTCGAGGCGGTCGCCCTGACGGCAAAGCTTCTGGCCGATGGGCGGATCGTCGCGATCAAGGGGATCGGCGGCTACCACCTGGCGTGCGATGCCCGGAACTCCGGCGCGGTGCGCCGCCTGCGCGAGGCCAAATTTCGCAAGGAAAAGCCCTTCGCCCTGATGGTCAGAGACCTGCAGGCGGCGGCCCGCCTTGCCGAGGTCTCGATCGAGGACGCCAAGCTGCTCAGCTCCCCATCGGCCCCGATAGTGCTGCTCCCCGCCCTGGCGGCCCTCGAGGGAGTCGCTCCGGAGTCCGACCTGCTCGGCGTGATGCTCGCCTACACCCCCCTGCACCACCTCCTCTTCGACGCCGGCGCTCCCGAGGCCCTGGTGATGACCAGCGGCAATCGCTCCTCCGAGCCGATCGCCTACCGCGACGAGGAGGCGCTGGGCCGATTCGGGAGCATGGCCGATGCGGTGCTGGCCGGCGAGAGACCCATCGCCAGGCGACTTGACGACTCGCTTTATTCGCACGGTGGACCCGCGCCGGTGCTGCGGCGCTCGCGAGGAATGGCGCCGTCCTTCTGCGCCGAGCTGCCTGCCGAAGGCGCCTTTCTCGGTTGCGGCGCGGATCTCAAGGGCACGGTGGCTCTCGGAGTCTCGGGCCGGGCTCTGGTCTCGCAGTTCCTCGGGGATCTGGAGTTCCACGAGGTGCAGCAGGCACACCGCGAGACGGTGCTCGACCTCGTCCGCATGTATGCCATCGACCGCTCCTCCCTGCTTCTTTGCGCCGATGCGCACCCGCGCTACTTTTCCCGGAAGCTTGCCGAGACCTACGCCCAGGAGTTCGGCGCCGCCGAGCCCCTTTTGGTCCAGCACCATCGCGCCCATATCGCGTCGGTGCTCGCCGAGCGTGGCATGTGGGAGTCGCGGGTGGTCGGCGTGGCGCTGGACGGCACCGGCTTTGGCGACGACGGCACCATTTGGGGCGGCGAGTTCTTCGTAGGATCGCTTCGCCACGGCCTGGTGCGCCGGTCATCACTTGAGCGCGCCCACCTCCTGGGCGGCGAGGCGGCGGTCCGCCGGCCCATGCAGGCGCTGGCCGGGTTCGTCGCCGACGACGAGATGTGGAAGATTTTCGCTGCGCCGGCCTTCGGGCTGGAAGATGCGGATTTCCGGGCGCTGTCGGGGCTGCGCCGCCGTCCGCTGGGGGCGGTGGCAACCACTTCGGCCGGCAGGCTTTTCGACGCCGTAGCAGCGATTTGTGGCTTCACCCGGTCCATGACCTATGAGGGTCAGGCCGCCATGTGGTTGGAGTCGATTGCGCGTAAGGCGGGCTGGAGTTCCGCGGCCGAGGGTTACGCCTTCGAGACGGCCCCTGGCGGGGCACTCGGATTCCAGGGCATGCTGGCCCAGGCGGCGCGGGACCGGCTGGACCGCGTGCCCACAGGTGAGATCGCCTCCCGTTTCCACCGCGGCTTCGCCTCGGCGGTGGCCGGGCGCGCGGCCACTCTTGCCCACGCCGAAGGAATCGGGGCGGTGGTCCTCTCCGGCGGAGTCTTCCAGAATCGTCTGCTGACCCAAGAGGTCGAGCGGATCCTCACGGAGGCCGGGGTAGGCGTGTGGATGAACGCCACGCTGTCGTGCAATGATGAGAACATAGCGCTGGGCCAGATCGCCATTGCGGCGACGGCCGGCGGGCGGGGGAGGGGTTGAGTCGCATGTGCTTGGGGATCCCAGCGCAGGTGGTCGGGCTCGACCTGGTAACGGACTCCTTTGCCGAGGTGGAAGTGGCCGAGATTCGCCGACAGGTGCATCTCGGAATGCTGGCCGGCGAGGAGATTTCCCTCGGTGACTGGCTCCTTATCCACGTGGGTTTCGCGATTGCCAAGCTCGACGAAGCCGCCGCGCTGAGGCAGCTCGAATACCAGGACCGTGCAGGACCTGTTTACACCGAGGAGCTGGAGGCGTTCTCCGGCTTGGAAGGAGGCATTGGCGAATGAAGATGGTCGATGAGTTCAGGGATCCCGGGCGCATCGTGGCGCTGTCGAAGGCAGTGCGCGCTGCGGTCGGCGACCGTGGTTTTCGCTTCATGGAGATATGCGGCGGCCACACGCACGCCATCTATCGCTTCGGCCTACCGGAGATGCTGCCGGACGGCATCGAGCTCGTCCACGGGCCGGGATGCCCGGTGTGCGTGCTGCCGGTGGGCAAGGTGGACGAGGCGCTGACCCTTACCGAGGACCCCGACGTCATCCTCACCGCCTTCGGTGACGTTATGAGGGTGCCCGGCTCGAAGGCCTCCCCGTTGGAGGCAAAGGCGCAGGGCAAGGACGTGCGAATGGTCTATTCGCCTCTCGACGCGTTGAAACTGGCAATCGACAACCCCGCCAAGCATGTCGTCTTCTTCGCTATTGGCTTCGAGACGACGGCTCCCTCGACGGCGCTCACCATCCTGCGCGCTGCGCAGCTGGGGGTGCCGAACTTCTCCGTCTTTTGCAATCACGTGACCATCGGCCCGCCTATCCGGTCCATCTTGGAGACCGCCGACCTGGATCTGGATGGCTTCATCGGGCCTGGGCACGTCTCGGCCATTGTCGGCACCAAGGCGTATGACTTCGTGGTCGAGGAGTACTCCAAGCCGGTCGTGGTCTCCGGCTTCGAGCCGGTCGATTTGATGGAGTCGATCCTCATGCTGGTGGAGATGGTAAAGAGCGGCAATCCAGCAGTCCAAAATCAATACGTCCGCGCGGTAAAGCGGGACGGCAACGCTGCGGCGCTCGCCGCCATGGGGGATGTCTTCGAGGAGCGCGAGAGCTTCGAGTGGAGAGGGCTGGGCTTCATCTCGGAGTCCGCACTGCGCATTCGCCCGAAGTACGCGGACTTCGATGCGGAGGCGCGTTTTTCGATAGCGACGATCCGCAGTCCTGAGCCTGCCGGCGCCATATGCGGAGACGTGCTCGTCGGTGCCAAGCGGCCCGAGGAATGCCCCCTGATGGCCACGCAGTGCTCGCCCGAGAACCCGGTCGGGGCGCTGATGGTCTCCTCCGAGGGTGCCTGCTCGGCCTATTACACATACGTGCACCGGGCCCTCGGTGTGATGGGAGGCTGATCCAGTGGATGCAGAAGTGAAGTTCATGGATCCGCAGGTGATGCTTTCGCATGGTGCCGGCGGGAAGGCAAGCCGCCGCCTGGTGGAGGGGCTCATGGTCCCGCTCCTTGGCTCGGGCGAGCTGAACAGATTGGAGGACGCCGCAACCGTCGAAGTTGGGCGGAGCGAAGTGGTGGTGACCACCGACTCCTTCGTGGTGCACCCGCTCTCCTTCCCGGGAGGGTCACTCGGCGAGTTGGCCGTGAACGGGACCGTGAACGACCTCGCGGTCTCCGGCGCGGAACCGCTGGCCCTGACCCTGGCGATAATCCTCGAGGCGGGCCTGCCGGTCGCCGACCTTCATAGAGAGGTGGTGGCGCTGGCTCTGGCCGCGAAGGTGGCCGGCGTGGAGGTGGTCGCGGGGGACACCAAGGTCGTCGAGCACGGCAAGGCGGACGGCATCTTCATGACCACCACCGGCATCGGACGGCTGCACCCGGGCGCCGATCTGGGCGTTCAAAGGGCGCAGCCGGGGGACAGGATTCTGCTTT
>JAJYPE010000171.1 GCA_021795585.1 Actinomycetes bacterium
ATCACCGCGATCTCGGCCGAAGGCAGCGCCAGGGTGACGTCGGGGTCATAGGCGGGGCCCGACATGGCGTAGATCCCGGCCCCGTAGGACTTGCGGACGATCACGCAGATACGCGGCACGGTGGCCGAGGAGGTTGCGAAGATGAACTTGCGGCCCCGCCGCAGAATCCCCGCCCTCTCCACGGCGGTGCCGACCATGAAGCCGGGCGTGTCGACCAGGTAGACCAGCGGGATGTTGTACGCGTCGCAGAGCCAGACGAATTCGGCGCCCTTGTCGGAGGAGTCGGGAAAGAGGGTCCCACCCTTCTGGCTGGGGTCGTTGGCGACGATGCCGACCGCCATCCCCTCGATCCGGGCGAAGCCCACCACGAGTTCCTTGGCGAAGTGCGGCTTTACCTCCAGGAAGCTTCCCTCGTCGACAACCGCGTCGATCAGCTTCTTGATCGGATACGGGCGATTGGCATCGGGAGGGATTATGTCGTCAATTGTCGCGGGATCGGCCGCAGGGGGCCGCGCCTCGCGCAACGGAGTCTTCTCCTCGCAGGAGGCGGGTAGATATTCGAAGATGCGCCTGACGATGTCGGCGGCCTCCTCCTCGCTCGAGGCCAGGAAGTCGACGGATCCGCTGACCTCGGCGTGCATCCTGGCCCCGCCGAGCTCCTGCGGGGTGGTCTTCTGGCCGATGGCCATCTCGACCATCCGGGGCGAGGCAATAGCCATCGCGGCGTCGTCCATTGCGACCAGCAGGTCGCAGAAGACGGGGGTGTAGGCGGTGCCGGCGAAGCAAGTCCCGTACAGCACGCCCACCTGCGGCACGAAACCGGACATGATTGAGTGGAAGTAAAAGAGCTGGCCGCCGCCTTTCTTGTCGACGTGATGGCCCGCGGTCTCATCGATTCGCGCTCCGGACGAGTCGACCAGGTAGAGGATGGGGCGCTTGGCCCTGATGGCCGCCTCCTGGGCGCGGATGAGCTTCTCACCGTGGTAGCGGCCGATGGAGCCGGCCTTCACGCTGTAGTCGCTGGCCGTGAAGAAGACCGACTGGCCGTCGATGTGGGCGCTGCCGGTGACGACGCCGTCGGCCGCAAGTTCGGCTTCGAGATTGCGGGCCATAGTTCCCACCTCGGCGTCGACTTCGCCGGAGTCGAAGAAGAGGCGCAACCGATCTCGGACGAAAATGCGCCCGGACTCGGCGAGCTTCTCATGCCCGCGCGGCGGGCCACCCTTGTGAACCCTCTCGATTTCGTTCTGCAGCCGCTCTTCGCGAGCCCCCATCATTCCTCCTTGTTTTCGCGCACTGGCTTTGGCTCAGTCTCGGCTTCCATCAGGTGGTGTTCTCGCGCAAAATTCGCTTGAGGATCTTGCCGGTCGGGTTCTTCGGCAGCTCGTCCATCACCACCACGCGCTTGGGCGCCTTGAAGCCGGCAATGCGCTCCTTGGCGAATGCGATCACGTCATCGGGACTGAGCTCGACGCCCGCGCGGGCAACCACAAAAGCGGTTACCGCCTCGACCCAGTAGGGGTCCGGCGTGCCGACCACGGCGACCTCCGCCACTCCCGGGTGGCGCGATATGACGTCCTCGACCTCCTGGGAGGAGACGTTCTCTCCGCCGGTCTTGATGATGTCCTTCTTCCTGTCCACGAAATAGATGGCCCCGCTTTGCGCGTCACGGAAGCCGACGTCGCCTGTGTGGTGCCATCCTCCCGAAAAGAGCTGCAGATTGGCGGCGTCGTCACCAAGGTATCCGGGAGTCACCGCGGGGCCGCGCAAAACCAGCTCGCCGATCTGACCGTCGGCCACCTCGCGCATCTCCTCGTCCACGATGCGGACCTCGAGGATTGCGTGAGCCGCTCCGATCGGGTCGGGAGCGCCGAGCAGCGAGCTCAACTCCCCGCGGGGGGTCGAGGCGCCGAGAGCGGTGGTCTCTGTCTGCCCCCAGTAGTTCACCCAGTCGGCACCGGGCATGGCCTGCATCCACGCCCCGAAAGTTTCGGCGGGCATGTATTGGAAGACCAGGCAGGTCTTCACCGTCGACAGATCGGACCCTGGCCGTTCGGGGTGGTTGAGCATTCCGATCCAGACCGTGGCCGGGAAGGAGATGTAGGTGATGTGCTGGGCGCCTATTGCGCGAAGAGCCTCTCCCGGATCGAGACGCGGCAGGAGCACCATCGTCGATCCCGTGGCTATTCCGGCGAAGAGCAGATACAGCCCGCCGACGTGGAAGAGGGGCAGCCCGAGCAGCATGACCTCGTCCTTTGTCACACCCAGGTCGATCAGCCCCGAGATCAGGGCGGCATAAAAGTTCCGGTGGGTGTTTACCACTGCCTTGGGGAATGCCGTGGTGCCCGAGGTCATGAGAATCACGGCCGGCGCGTCGTCGTCGACGGGCACCTCGACGGCGGTGCCCGATGCGGATTCGACCAGCGCCGTGAACGACACGAAGCCGTCCGCATCAGTGTCGAGGCAGGCCTTTCCGGCCAGGCCGGAGATGGCGTCGGCTCCGCTCTCCAGCATGAGAATCAGCGCGCTATGGGCCAGGAGCACCGTGGCTCCGGTCTTGGTCAGCGCGTAGGTGACCTCGGGGCCCCTCAGGAGTGCGTTTATGGGCACCAGGGGCGAGCCGATCCGGCCGGCGGCAAAGAAGGCGGCGAGATATAAAGGCGAGTTTGGGGCGTATATCGCCACTCCACGCCCGGGCGTTGCACCCAGGGCAAGCATGGCGTTTGCCACCTTGTTCACCAGTTCGTCGAGCTCGGCATAGGTGTAGGTGCGCTCGCCGAAGACGAGCGCCCTCTTTTGCGGGTGGCGCCTGGCCACCCGCCTCAGGGCGTCGCCGACGTTCCAGCGGTGGATCAAGTTGTACCCGAGGTCTTCCATCGCTCCTCCTTCCTCGGCGGGCCTCAATACGAACGAGGCAGCCCGAGGTCGTGCTCGGCTATGTAGTTGAGAATCATCTCGTTGTTGATGGGGGCAGTCTTGGCCAGTCGCGCCGGCGCCAGCATCTGTATCAGCAAGTAGTCGGCGACGAATCCGTTGCCGCCGTGGGTTTGTATGGCGCGGTCGGCGGCCTCGAAGGCGTTCTCGGAAGAGAGGTACTTGGCCATGTTGGCGTAGGTTCCCACCACCGACGAAGGGGCGTGGCGGTCGTAGGCCTCGGCGGCGCTGTACATCAGCGCTCGGGCCGCCTCCTGGTTGGCGCGTATTCGGGCGAGTGGGTGCGCGACGCCCTGGTAGGAACCGATGGGGCGCTCGCCGAATACGTGCCTTTGGTTCGCATACTCGACCGCCCTCGACAGGAAGTAGTCGGTGAGGCCGACCGATAGCGACGAGCCGATTATGCGTTCCGGATTGAGTGCCTCAAAGAGCACCGCGGCCCCCTGGTCCGCTTCACCCACCAGGTTCGACTCCGGTACCTCGGCGTCGTCGAAATGCAAGTGGAACTGGGAGAAGCCTTCTATCCCCACAGTGGCCATCTCGGTGCGCGACATGCCGGGAGTGTCGGTGGGAACCAGGAAAAGCGACAGGCCATAGGTCTTGGGCAGGCCGGAGCGGGATATTTCCTCGCGCCCGGTGGTGCGTGCCACCACCAGCACCATGTCCGCCCGGTCTACGCCGGTGATCCAGGCCTTCTCACCCGAGAGCCGGAAGACGTCTCCTTCGCGCCGCGCGCGCAAGGAGATGTTGAAGGAGTTGGTGCCTGCATCGGGTTCGGTGATGGCGAAAGCGAGTTTGAGACGCCCCTCGGCGATGGCGGGCAGGAGCCTTTGGCGCTGCTCGTCACTGCCGCCCCTGAGGATGGCAAGCCCGTCCATCACCGTGAGCATGGCCAGTGCGTTGCCCAGCCCCCATGCGGAGAAGCGTTCCATGGCCACGGCCACCGCCAGCAGCCCGGCGCCGGAGCCGCCGTACTCCTCGGGAATCATCGCGCCCACGATGCCCAGCGAAGCCATGGCCTCGATCAGCTCGTCGGGGTAATGGCGCTCGTCGAGGATGGTTCGGAGCAGGGATGTTCGCCGGCCACCCAGCCTCTCCAAGTAGGTGTCGGTGGCCTCGGCCATAGCGCGGTGTACATCGGTGAAAAACGGCGAGCTTAGGGTCGCCGACGAGCCGGGCATGGGTCTCCTAGGTTTCTTGGGGCCGATGGCGCCCGCCCCGGTGTGGGGGTCGGGCCAGGCCCGGCTGCGGCGGCCAGGCCCAGAGCAGACACTATCGCAGCCAGGAACGGCGATTCATGCCATTGCCCTGTGGCCGGACATGCGGGCCTTGGCGCCTCGGCTTTCGACCAGGAGGCGTCAGCGGAAACCGCTGGCGCGAGGCATGCGCTCGCCGATCCGGGTGGTGATTGCGCGCGAGGCGGCCTGGGACCGCTCGGCCACCGCCACGACAAGGGAAAGGTCGCCGCGTGCCCAGTTGGCGATGTAAGGGAAGCTGTAGTCGTCGGTCTCATGGCCGAGGTTGGCCATGACCAGGTAGGCCGTTGTCTCGGCCTCTATCTCCGCAACCTGCCTGGAGGCGATCCCCTGGCTGTGCAGTTCGATGTGGGCCAGTTCGTGTGCGAGTGTCTTGGCGCGTTGGGCGCCGGACAAGCCGCGCTTGAGGGTGACCCGCCTGGCCAGGAAGTCCGTGAGCCCGTTGGCGCCGTCGAGGTTGGCCTCGCACGTCTCGAAACCCGCCGCTGCAGCTTGGGCGGCAAGCAAGGCGGAAACGGCCTCGAACTCCATCGACTCCCCCTG
>JAJYPE010000172.1 GCA_021795585.1 Actinomycetes bacterium
TCCCACGGTCAGAATCCTCTCGGCTTCACTTAGTTGTCTGGCCGCAACTTCGGCAAACACTGAGGCGACCCCCTCGATCACAGTAGGCAATATTCCATGCCCGAGGAAGGCTCGGTTGGCGGAGGCGGTATTCCGCAAAAAGTAGGTCAGCAGACCGAAGAGGCGAGCGCGGCGGTGAATACGTCAACTTTCGGTTGACACGTACGTGTTGACAACCTAAGGTTGACGTATGCGTGATTTTCCCGGCTCTCTCGACAATCTCATCGCCTTCGTGCTGGGCAGGCATCCTCAGGAAGGGCCGCTTCAGCATCTTTCGGATGCCGTGCTTGCCGCCGAAGAGCTGGAGAACCAGTCAGATGCCCTGATCGGGCACTTCGTGGACCAGGCGCGCGCCTCCGGGGCTTCCTGGAGCCAGATCGGGGCGGCAATGGGTGTCAGCAAGCAGGCGGCGCAAAAGCGCTTCGTCTCCCGGGACGACGAGACGGCCTCCGGCGCAAAGGTGTATTCCCATTTCACTCCGCGCGCCAAGGCCGCACTGTTGGCAGGGGAGGAGCTAGCCTCCGCCTCGGGCACTGGCTCGATCGACGTGGAGCACCTGATGGCAGGCGCAGTAGCAGACCCGCTGGGACTGGGCGCACGGATCGTGCGCCGCCTCGAGGTGACAGATGAAGCTCTGTATGAAGCCATCGGCGTCGGGCCCGCTCCGCAGGTGCGCGAAGATCGAACCCGCGAGATGCCCGACCTTCAGTTCACTCCTGAGGCCAGATTCTCGCTTAAGGAGTCGCTGAAGGCGGCCCTTCGACTCGGGCACAACTACATAGGGACGGAACACCTGCTGATGGGAGCCGTTGCCGCCGGCGGCCCGGTCGGGGACAAGTTGGCCGCACTCGGCCTGGGTCCGGAGAAGCTGGAAGAAGCGGTGGCCATCGAATTGGCGCAGCTCAAGCTCAGGATGCAGCAGCTCTGAACTAGGCGGCCGGGAATACGAACGCAGCTCCGTCAGCCGAGCGGGGGCATGCGCGCGGTTGACAGGCGGCGGCGCAATCGGTTCGTGGCTGGATATCCTCGAAAAGACGCGGGATCAACGGGGACAACGTATTCGCCGCGTGATCAAACCGGAGGGAACCTTGAGACTCGCAACGATAAGGACCGACGCAGGACTGCGCCTGCACGTGAAAGGCGCCCGGGGCTACGTCGACGTGGCCGAGGGGACGGGCGTGGCGCAATACGCCTCGCTGCAGGGTGTTCTGGAGGCGGGGGAGCAGGCACTGGAAGCCATCCGGGGGCTCTCGGGGCGCAATGGAGTGGAAGTGGCTGCAGGCGACTTCGGGCCGGCGACCCCTGACGCTACCCGCATCCTTTGCCTAGGTGTCAACTACGCTGAGCACGCTCTTGAAGGCGGCCGTGACGTGCCCAGCTGGCCCGAGTGCTTCGTCAAGACTGCGGGCACGATTCTCGGGCCCAACGACGACCTTGTCGCCCCGGCGCTTTCGGAAACCCTCGACTATGAGGCCGAGCTAGGCGTGGTGATCGGAAAAGGTGGACGATACATCCATGCGGAGGACGCGCAGGCGGCGATCGCCGGCTACGTAGCCCTCAACGACGTCTCCGCACGCGAATGGCAGCGTGCCATGACACAGTGGACCCCGGGGAAGAACTTCGACGCCTCGATGCCGATCGGACCGGAGATGGTGACCACCGACGAGCTCGACATCAGCGCCATCCGCGTGCAGAGCATTCTGAACGGCCAGATAATGCAGTCCGCGTCCACGGCCGACATGATCGTCAACGTCTACAAGGCGGTCGAGTACTTCTCCAGCTTCACCGCGCTGCGCCCGGGAGACGTGATAGCCACCGGGACTCCGGGAGGCGTCGGTTTCGGCCGCAAGCCTCCGGTGTGGATGAAGCCGGGAGACGTCATCGAAGTAGCCATCGAAGGAATCGGTTCCATCCGCAACACGATTGTCGCCGAGGAGGCCGCTCCGGCGGACTGGCCGTGGCACCCGAAGAATCCCTGGAGCGACTGGAAGATGTAGCCGACTCGCCGCCGCGGGCCGGCCGTGCCGATCGAGGGGAGGGCGGGCGCAGGCCCGCCTTCCCTTTGCTTCCTTATTGACTTTACATAATATCGATTTTCGGCGTTTTGGCAAGAGGGTCACCGGAGAAGCCAGAACACGGAATTTCGTCCTCTCCTGTCAAGGCCGAACCGAAAAAAGAAGCCGCGTTTTTTCATGAGGCGGTAGGAATACCCATGGCGGGTGCAAAACGGGCCTCATACGGGCTCTCAGGAGGCGGTTTCTGAAAGGAACCCGGTTATCGCCGCGGCGAGCTCCCGATGCCGCGCCAACACCAGCGAAAGATGACCGCCCGGCAGCTCGGCCACCCTGGCACCGGGGATCTCCGCCAGACCGCCGGAAACCACCCTGGGGACGATGCGGTCCCTCGTTGCGCGAACCACCAGAGTGGGCATCCGGATGGTGGCCAGGAGCGGCCGGCCGTCGAAAGCTGCGGCGGCCCGCCGCTGATTCTCAAATGCGTATGACGGCTGGGAGTCCAGCCGTCGCGGCTTGGGAAGGCGCGCCAGAAGATTGAACACCAGCCAGCGCGCTCCGAGTATGCGCGGCTTGCGGTCGTGCGCGGAGGTGGCCGCCAGCACCAGCCGGTTCACCTGTTCGGGATGTCTCGCGGCGAGGCACATGGCGATTCGGCCCCCCAGCGAATATCCGACCAGGACAACCGGGGCGATGCCCAGAGCCGAAACCAGGCCGCTCACGTCGTCGGCCATCTGCTCGACCGAATATGGTTGGTGCGGCTTGGAGCTGCGGCCGGCTCCGCGTGGATCCAAAACCAAAGCCGAAAAGCCGCCCGATGTCAGGTCCGTGGCGAACGGCATGAATTGGCGGGAATCGGCACCCAGGCCGGGGACGACTACGACCGGTGGGCCGTCGCCAAGCCGCTCGTAGTAGAGATCTATCCCGTTCACCTGCACCAGCGGCACGCCCGGACTCCTTGGGCTTAACGGCGGCAACGGTCGCCGCTTGGCACGCAGGCTAACCTCCAGCCCACACGGGGGCAAGCTTCACCCGGCCCGTTCCCGCAGCTCCGCCAAGAGTTAGCCCGATCTCCCCTCTCAGCGACCGTGGCCTAGGCTCTGGTTGCCGCCCGCGGGACGGTACGTGCAGGACCGCCCCACTTCGAAATATGGCGCACCTGCCATTCAGTTTGTTGCGTATTTGAGGGATTATTTACCAGTGGGGTTGGCGAAGGGGCTGATACAAGGCGTGCTTTCCGGAGCCGCCAGAAGACGTGGAGCGCTTGCCGCGCTTGCATTGGTGACATCCGCCTGCGTTTCTCAGCAGGCCGCCGCCGCGCCTTCGGCTTCCACTACGAGTTCGACCTCCACGACCGGGACCACCGGTAACCTTCCGGCAGCCAGCGCGATCTTTCCGGCCAACATCTATCCTCTTTCCACCCCGCCGGTCGGCAACGGCACAAATGCCGCCTGTCCGTCCATGGAGGGGGTACAAACCGGCGTTGCGGCGCCGAGCGCCTCCGCGCTGATCGACATCCTCAACTCGTTCAACTCGGCTAACTCCGCGGAGCAGGCAAAGCTCCTCTCGGACCGGGCGGCCTGGAGCTACATAGCTCCGTCGGCATCCAGCCAAGGGAGCATCCCAACCATCTCCGGCGACCAGTCCTACCTCGTCGCGCCGGGCACACTAAACTCCGCGCCGCAGCCGATCACGGCCAGCTGCACCCCGGCGGTAATGTCGGCCAGCTGGTTCCTGGAGATCTGCACCCAAGGTGGACCTTTCGCCACCTGCGCGCAGGATCACCCGGCCCTGGTGGGCACGGCCGGCTTCGTCGACCGCAACGGCCACTGGCTCATCTGGTACCTCAACTGAACCGGTGATGCGCGGCGTTTTATGTGTCGCGCCTGCGTGCGGGCTAAGTTGGAGAGCAAAGCGAAAGGGGTAGTCGATGCTCTCCGCCGAGGCGCAAGCGATAAAGGACCTGCTCTTAACCTTCAAGGGTTCGGGAGCGGTGGCAACGGTCGAAGATCAGCGGATGGCGCTCGAGGCCCTGGCTTCCCTGTCCCCCATGCCGGCCGGAGTGCAGGCCGAGATGGTTGACCTGGCGGGGATGCGCGCCGAGTTGATAAGCGTGGACTCCCCCAAGCGGGAGCTGTCGCTTCTTTACCTTCACGGTGGCGCCTACTCCGCCGGTTCGATAACCACCCACCGCTCCCTGGTGGGCCGCATCTGCCTGGCGGCTGGAATTCACGCCTACCTTCCCGAGTACCGGCTGGCGCCTGAGAATCCCTTCCCCGCCGCCCTCGACGACGCGCTGTCGGCATATCAGCACCTCCTCGACAAGGGCGTCGATCCCACAAAACTGATCGTCGCCGGCGACTCTGCGGGAGGCGGCCTGACCGTGGCGCTCATGCTGCGGCTCAAGGAACTCGAGCTCCCACTGCCGCTTCGCATTGTGCTCCTCAGCCCATGGACCGACCTCACCGGCTCGGGTGGCTCGGTGACCGAGCGCGCCGAGGCCGACCCCTGGCTGGAGGCCGAGTCGCTCAGGCCGGCGGCGCGGATATACCTCGGGGAGGCCGACGCCGCCAGTCCGCTCGCCTCACCCTTGTTCGGTGACCTGGCAAGGCTCCCGTCGTCATTGATCCTGGTCGGCGGCGACGAGATTCTCCTGGATGACTCGGTCCGCTTG
>JAJYPE010000173.1 GCA_021795585.1 Actinomycetes bacterium
GGCCGAGGGCGACGAGTTGCGCATGTCGACCCTTGCCGAGCTCGCTATGGTTTCACGGTCGGGACTCACCCGAAGGGTGGAATCGATGGCCTCCCGTGGCCTGGTTTCCAAGGAGATATGCCCTTCCGACCGGCGAGGGATGATCGCGCACCTGACCGACTTGGGACGCAGACGCCTGGAAGAGGCAGTCCCGACTCATGTGGCCGGGGTACGGCGTTTTTTGCTGGCCGGCCTGTCAAAGCGAGAAGTTGCGCAGTTGGCGCACCTGTTGGAGGCGCCCCTGGCGCGCCTGGAGCGGCCGTAGCTCTCGCCCGGCGGTTACCTCATCCGGTACTTGGGACTGTGCTGCTCGTCGTTGTCGTAGTACTGGCGGCCGCCGCGGTGGTTGTCGTAGTACTGGCGGCCGCAGTGCTCGTTGTGGTACTGGCCGGTGGGGCCTCTGTCGAGGTCGTGGTAGCCGGAACGGTGCTAGTGGTTGTCAAGGGAGTGCTCGTGGCGGTCGTCGTTGGCGGCGATACCGGCTGAATTGGACCGAATGGCGGATGTGCATAGACGGACATCGCATTAGGCGCCGAAGGATGATTCCGGCCGACTCCACCCGACCCGAACGCCTCGATGATGTTGGTGGTGATTGCGTCCGTCGCGGGGTCAGGACATAGGCCGACGAAGGGGGGGCAACCGGCGCTGAGCGAAGCCACCCAATAGTTGGTTCCGGTCGCGAAGACACCACCTCCGCTAGGCGCGCTGTAGTAGGTCATGTCGGAGAAATAGGGCTGATTCCTGCACAGGACGGGCGAGTTCGCGAGGATTTGCAGGTTTGCCGGATGCGGGCTGTAGGGGAGAAACCCGTCGAATTCGGAGCCGATCAAGTGGGGGATCTGCGATCCGAATCCAAGGCCGGATCCCTTGAAGATCCACGACTGCGGGTCGGTTATGACCATTGGGTAGTTGACTGGGTTGCACTCATACTGGATTCCGATGAGCGAACTCTCGGGCCGCGCGTCCGGAGGTGCGGGCCAGTTGGCGGTTACGCGTGCGTTGTTTTTGCCGAAGAGGGAGTCCTGATAGGGATTGCGGTAGTTGATCTCGATCCGATCGGGTCCGATGGGGGAGGCAGCAAAGCGAATGCGGCGGAATATGGCATTCGCGCCGAGAAACATGAGGCTGCCACCATGATTGACCGAGTTGCGCAGGGCTTGGCGCATTGTCACCGAGTAGTACTCGTCGTGCCCCAGCGAGACCAGAACATTGTGATTAAGCGTGAGGCTCGGGTGCTGTTCGAGAAAGATGGAATTCACGTAGGTCACGTTCAATCCGAGCTTTTCGGTCAGCGCCACCATGGGGAGTTCGTTGCCCAGGAAGTCCCCCGCTCCCGCCCCGTAGCTGTAGGGTCGGTCGAAGGACACCTTGGTGGCCCTGTTTGGCCAATCGGATGGCGGCCCATGGTAGAGGGAGTATCCGCCCCAGGCGTTGTAGGCCTGCCAGTCTGTAACGGCGTTCAACAAGACCACGGCCGCATTTGAGGTGGGGTCGATAACCGTAAGCGGGATGTACTGTGCTCCGCCGTTCGACGCCACGAGCTTAAGGAGATAATCGCCCGGTACGAAGGCGTTCGTCACGTGCAGCTGCCACAGCGGAGTCCAGTTGGAGCACTCCACCGTATTGGAGGGCGCAATGAGCGGGCACGATGGCTGGGATTTGCCGGTGATGGCAGGCGAAGTCCAGATGAGCCTGCCCAACAAGCCCTGATACCAGCCCATGCGGTATGCCGTGATGGTGAAGGTGGGGGCCGTCGTTGTTATGTAGAGCGGTATCTTCTGGCCGATCAGCGCATAGGTACTGCCCGCGAAGCCCGAGATCACCGACGACGAGGCGTGACCGTTCATTTGCCATGCCGAGGTGCCCGGCAAGGAGTTCTGTTGCCGGATTGCCGCTGACATGAGCGACCCTGGAGATAACTTCGGCACGGCGCCAGTCGGCTGCGTCGTGGTGGTGCTCGACAGCGCCTTCGTCGAGGCCGTTGTGCCGGCGGAATTAGCGATTTTGTTTGCGGCTGTGGGCTCGAATGTAAATACCAGAGAGACAGCCAAGACGGCGAGTGCAACCATGCCGGCGGACGCGAGAATCGCGGGTCGCTTAAGGATGGAGCGCCTACGCCTATGGGCCGAATGCGTTGCTTTACGCCTTATCATTCCAGCATCCAAGAGCGAAAGCCTGATAGTTCTGCGCTTGCTAGCCCTAAGGAAAGGAGGTACCCCTCCGCTCCGCCGTGCCGCTCATCGAGCCAGGACAGCACTCGCGCAAGATTCTCCGGTTCGGCGCTGAGCACCACGGGAGGTAGCTCGCTCATGCGTGCGGCAAGCGTCGGCGACTCCGACTCGAGCCACTCGATTGCCTCGCGCATGGCGACCTTGGTAAGGGAATAGTCTTCCAACACTTGTTCGCGCTCGACTCCCAGGACCTCGAGCGTTATTGCCGCGACCAGGCCAGTCCGGTCCTTGCCGGCCACGCAGTGGAAGACGGTCGGCGCTGCGTCGCGGCGCACCAGCTGGGAAAACACCTGCCGGATTCCCTCGCGTCCCTCGTTGAGAATCTGCGTGTAGCGGAGGTAGATGTAATCCCGCGCCCCTTCCCCGTGTGCGAGAGTATGGTCGGCAGAGATATCGATCAGGGAGTTCTGGAAATAATTGACGGGATACTTTTCGGCTGGGAACCGGCCGCGCCCGGCCTCGGCCTCGGTACGCAGGTCTATCACCGTCTTGATGCCCAGTTCGGACAAGACTGCCAGGTCACGGTCGCTGAGGCGGAAAAGGTCGTCAGATCTGTACAGTTTCCCGCGGCGAAGACGTTGATGGCCGCCGGTGCGGTAGCCGCCGAGATCGCGAAAGTTGAACGCGCGCTCCAGCGGTATCCGCTTTGGCGGCCCTTCCAGCGCGATCTCTTGCAGCTTTTCCTGCATTCTCACCTCGGCGAGTGTCCAGCCAACCCTTCTCTACGACCCTAGGCCGCAATGGGCCGGCCTTTGGCGCGGGCTGAGCCTCCCCCGGCCGAATTCGTAGTCCCTTCGGCTTAGCCACCTTTCAGAATCGTCTCGGTTGCTCCGATAACATTGCCACAGGGAAGGAGAAGCCGCCGCCATGCGATTTTCACGAGGACTTCGGTCCGACGTCGCTTTTGCGATCGCGGCAGCAGTCGCTTTTCTACTTTTGTCTCTGGCCATATCGCTTGGTGCACAGTTCTTCTTCCCCGTGCATGGATGGTTGTTTCCTTTGGACTTCTTTGCGCTGATGCGCGATGCCCACATCGTCCTCTGGGGAGGATATGGCATCGTGTATTCGCCGGGCTTCGGTCAGACCGGCCATCCACTTGGTGCCTTGAGCCTGGTTCCCCTGGCGGAGTTCTCCAGCCTGATGCACTACGTCGAGCCGTTTCCGATGCCGTTTCCAAGGCCCGTAATCTGGTTGTGGTCGTTGGGGTACATGGCCCTCTTCCTATTTATCTACGTGCTTGCGGCGCTCCGCGCCTATGCGCGTCTGGAGCTTCCGGCATCACGGAGGCGATGGGCGGTGGGCGCTTCGGCGCTCCTTGCGGCCTTCTGCTTATTTCCTTGGGGGCATCCCGAGGACGTGGCAGCGCTCGCACTGACGCTCTTCGCGTTCGCGGATCTTCAGGACGGAAGCAAGACCAGGGCGGCTTATTTGGCTGGGGCGGCCGCGGCGTTCCAGCCTCTAACCCTGCTGTGCTTGATGCCTCTTGCATTGATGCAGATAAAGGGCGTTTCGCGCTTGGCTTCGTTCGTGTTGCGCGCGGCAGTAATTCCCGTGGCCGTGACTATTCCTGCTATGGCGGGAAACTTCTCCGGCTCATTGTCGTCATTGCTGTCGCAGGCACAATCAGCCAAGCAACGTTACGATCGACCGACGCTGTGGGTTTCGCTTCTGCAAGCTCACCACGGGGTCATATCGACGACGTTACTTAGGGTGGCAATGCTGCTCGTGGCTCTTGGCATAGGTATCGTGTTGCGCGTCGTTAGGCGCAATGCGGCATTCGACGCACGGACTGTTCTGGTGATTTGCAGCTTGGGACTATCGTTGAGAGCCTTCTTGGAGCCGACCGAGGTGGCATACTACCTGTCCCCCTACCTAGCCATTGGCGCTGTTGCAGTTGTTGGAGCGTCGCCAAGATGGCGCGCCTTTGCATTTGCTTGGGTGGCTTTTGGTTTTGCGCAGATGGGGGTTGTGATGTCTCGGCTCTCTGCGCTTAACCTCTCGTTGATCCTGTGGCCCTTGGCCCTCGCGGGCGTGCTAGCGGGGTTTATGAGCCTGCCGGAGGGGGGCAGGAGGGCGGACATCGACCCTTCAGTAACTGGGGCCGCGCCGAGCACCGTACTGACACACTCCGGATTGGACGGCTCCACTCTCGAGGAGGTCGGTGGTTGAGGGCGTTCGAGGTTGTCATTGCCGCGCTTTTCGGCCTAATAGTCGGCTCGTTCCTGAACGTGGTTATCTACCGTGTGCCGCGCGGAGAGTCAATCGTCGCGCCTCCATCCTCCTGCCCGCGCTGTGGACACCGGCTTTCCGCCTGGGAAAACGTTCCGGTAATATCGTTCCTTATTCTTCACGGTCGCTGCAGGTCGTGCCGGGAGCGCATCTCCTGGCGGTATCCGCTCGTCGAGTTGCTTGGAGGGATCGCGTTCGCGGCGATCGCAGCGCGTTACTC
>JAJYPE010000174.1 GCA_021795585.1 Actinomycetes bacterium
GACGGCTCCTGCTCCCACCCAGTCCGAGACTCAGGCTAGGCCAGCCCCAGCAGCCCCAGCAGCCCCAGCAGCCCCAGCAGCCCCAGCAGCCCCAGCAGCCCCAGCAGCCCCAGCAGCCCCAGCAGCCCCAGCAGCCCCAGCAGCCCCAGCAGCCCCAACCGAGACAGCCAAGCCCGCTCCCGCGCCGCACGTGCCTCCGGCCGGAGCCGAAGTGGTGGCCATCCGGGGAGCGGCAGCTCGAATCGTCACCAACATGATCGCTTCGCTCGAGGTGCCCACCGCGACCAGCGTCCGCACGATTCCGGCGAAGTTGCTCGAAGTGAACCGAGGAATAATCAACAGCCACCTTGCCCGGTCCTCGGGCGAGAAGGTTTCCTTCACGCACGTCATTGCCTATGCGATTGTGCAGGCCGTCAAGGCCTATCCGGTGATGAATTCGGTTTTCGTGCCCTCGATCGACGCTAAGGGCACGCCGGGAGTGCAGCGATCAAAAGAGATCAACGTCGGCATCGCCGTCGACTTGGCCAAAGCCGACGGTTCGCGGACCCTGATGGTTCCGGTGATCCGTGCAGCGCACGAAATGGACTTTTTCGCCTTTCTCCGGGAGTACGAGAACCTGATCCGAAAGGTGAGGAGCAATAAGCTCTCTCCGGACGATTTCGTGGGCGCGACGGTGAGCGTTACGAACCCGGGCACCATCGGCACCGAACACTCCGTACCACGCCTTATGCAGGGTCAAGGCGCGATCATTGGAGTGGGATCGATATCCTTCCCGACCGGAATGGCGGCAGCGGATCCCTCACTCCTGGTGGACCTGGGCGTTTCAAAAACCGTGACTCTCACCTCGACGTACGACCATCGCGTCATCCAGGGAGCCGAATCAGGTCTCTTCCTGGCCAGGGTGCACGAGCTGCTGACGGGCCAGCATGGCTTTTACCAGGACGTGTTCCACGCCCTCTCGGTTCCCTATCCGCCTGCCAGCTGGGAGCGCGACACGGCCGGGCGCGAGCCGGGCGATATGACCCGCTTGCGCAAGCAGGCAATGGTCAATCAGCTGATCGACACCTATCGTTCCCGCGGTCACTTGATGGCGCGCCTGGACCCCTTGGCGCAGAAATCACCTGCGATGCCGGAGGAACTCGACCCCGCGTGGTACGGACTGACCGTCTGGGATCTGGACCGCGAGTTCTACTGCGGCGGTCTTGGCGGCCATACCTCGATGACCTTGGGTGGCGTCCTGCAGATTCTTCGCGATACCTACTGCCGCACCATAGGCATCGAGTACATGTTCATCCAGGATCCGGCGCAGAAGGAATGGGTGCAGCGGAGGGTGGAAGGCGCGCGTCCCGAGCCGGACACCACCCAGAAGATGCATCTGCTGCGCAAGCTCAACGCCGCCGAGGCGTTCGAGCGATTTCTCCACACCCGCTACATCGGTCAAAAGCGTTTCGGCCTGGAGGGTGGCGAATCGGCGATCGTCTTCCTGGACCAGGTTCTCGATCGCGGGGCTGAGGCCGGGCTCAACGAGGCGGTCATAGGCATGGCGCATCGCGGACGCTTGAACGTCCTGACCAACATCGTCGGCAAGAGCTATTCGGAGATCTTCAAGGAGTTCGAGGGTAACCTCGACCCCAACAGCGTGCAGGGCTCCGGCGACGTGAAGTATCACAAAGGCTTCCGTGGCGTCTATCGCGGCTACCACGGCACCGATATAGAGGTCACGCTCTCCTCCAACCCCTCTCACCTCGAAGCGGTCGATCCGGTGGTGGAGGGCATGACCAGGGCGAAGCAGGACATCGCCGGCGAGCGCGGGTCCTTCCGCGTGCTCCCGATACTGTTGCACGGGGATGCGGCCTTTGCGGGCCAGGGAGTTGTTGCGGAGACGCTCAACCTCTCCCAGTTGGGCGGCTATCGGACTGGCGGAACGGTGCACCTGGTCATCAACAACCAGGTCGGCTTTACGACCAACCCCGAGCAGGCGCGCTCTTCGCGCTACGCGACGGACGTGGCCAAGATGATCCAAGCCCCCATCCTCCACGTGAATGGAGACGATCCCGAAGCTGTAGCGTGGGTCGCCGAGCTGGCGCTGGACTACCGCGAGGCCTTCCATCGCGATGTGGTGGTGGACATGGTCTGCTACCGGCGATTCGGCCACAACGAGGGCGACGAGCCGAGCTACACGCAGCCCCAGATGTACGAGATCATCGAGGCGAAGCGGTCCGTGAGGAAGCTCTACACCGAGGCCTTGGTCGCCCGTGGCGACATTTCGATGGAAGAGGCCGAGCAGTCACTCGACGACTTTTTGGGCCAGCTGCAATCGGCGTTGGACCAGACGCGCTCTTCGGCCCCGCCCAAGCCAACTGAACTGCCTAAGGCACCTGAGCACAACGTCGCCTTGGAGGCCGTTGACACCCATGTGGCTCCCAGCGATGTTGAGTTGCTCGGTGAGGTGCTGCACACCTTCCCTGCCGGCTTCACGGTCCATCCGAAGCTTGTAAGACAGCTTGACACCCGCCGGGATGTGTTGGCTGGCGGTGAAGTGGACTGGGGTCTCGGCGAGCAGCTTGCCTTCGGCTCCCTAGTGCTGGAGGGCTACGACGTGCGGATGGCGGGTCAGGACTCCCGCCGAGGGACCTTCTCCCACCGTCACGCGGCCCTCATCGACTATCGGACCGGCGAAGACTACGTTCCCCTCGAGCACGTGTCTGGCTACGCGAGTTCAGCTGGTCGCCACGGCCCCTTCGGCCGCTTCATGATCTATGACTCGCTCCTGTCCGAGTATGCGGCCCTCGGCTTCGAATACGGCTACTCGACCGTTAGGCGGGACACTCTGGTCATTTGGGAGGCCCAGTTCGGCGACTTCGCCAACGGCGCTCAGACGATTATCGACCAATTCATGGCGGCCGCCCACGACAAGTGGGATCAGGGGTCGGGCCTGGTCATGCTGCTGCCCCACGGCTACGAGGGCCAGGGGCCCGAGCATTCGTCAGGACGCATGGAGCGCTTTCTGCAGATGTGCGCCGGTGAAAACATGGCGGTGATGAACCTGACCACGGCCGGCCAGTTATTCCACATGCTTCGTGCCCAACCGAAGCGGCAAAACCCCAGGCCGGTGATCCTTTTCTCCCCCAAGTCCCTTCTGCGTGCCCGTCAGGTAAGGGTCCCGGTGGAGGTGCTGACCGGTGGTCGCTTCAACCCGGTGCTCGACGACGCGATCTTCAGCGGAACCACCGCAAGCCGCGATCCCGAGGAAGTGAGCCGAGTGGTCCTGTGCTCCGGCAAGATCGCCTACGAGGCCATTGCCGCAGCCGGCCAGGTTATGGAAGGTAAGCAGGACGGAGAGACCTGCGCCGTGGTACGAGTCGAGCAGCTTTACCCGTGGCCGGTGCCCGAGATCGCCGCAGTCTTGTCCCGTTATACGAGAGCGACCGAGGTGGTCTGGCTGCAGGAGGAGCCGGAGAACCAGGGCGCGTGGTCGTTTGTCCACTCGCAGCTTCATTCGCTGCTGCGCTCCGACTACCGTCTGCGCCACGTCTCCCGGGTTCCGGCGGGATCGCCGGCTACCGGCTCGGCGGCGATGCACGCCCTCGAGCAGGCAGATCTAATCTACCGGGCTGTGAATCTGAAGGTTTCGGAGGCCGCCTCGGGTCTCGTCCTCTGACGAGACCCGACTACGGTTCTCAGACCCCCGACATGCGCAGCCCCTTCTAATCTTTAGGCGTGAAACCAGAAGAACTCATCCCGCACCGCCCGCCGTTCCTTCTTGTGGACGAGATCACCGAGCTTCGTCCCGGGGAATATGCGCGCGGTCTTTGGCGCCTCACCGGCGAAGAGCACTTCTTCGCGGGCCACTTCCCGGGGCGCCCGACGCTCCCGGGGGTTTTGCAGGTGGAGTCGATCGCTCAGCTCGGCGCTTGCGCCGTGTTGGCCGATGATCGCTACAAGGGCAAGCTGCCCCTCTTCGGTGGAATCGACCACGCTCGGTTCAGGCGCCAGGTGGTGCCCGGAGATGTTCTCGATCTCGAAGTCGAGCTGGTTCGGCTGTCGGCCCGCGCCGGAAAGGGCCATGGACGCGCAAGTGTTGACGGCTCCATAAGCGCCGAAGTGGACATCATGTTCATAATCGCCGATGCGTAGAGCCGCGGCGTCACGTACGTCTGCGATGGCACCATGCTGACCGTTGCGACCTGGAACGTGAATTCGCTCAAAGCCCGCCTGGAGAGGGTGCTTTCCTGGCTGGAGCGCGCGGAGCCAGACGTCGTATGCCTACAGGAGACCAAGCTCACGGACTCGGCGTTTCCCGCGGACGCCTTCGCCTCTGCGGGCTACGATTCGGTCCACTTCGGACAGGGTCAATGGAACGGGGTGGCGATTCTTTCGCGGCTCGGAATCTCGGAACCTTCCCGCGGCCTTACGGGAGAGCCAGGTGGCGAGGCGCGCGCGCTTGGTGCGACCTGCGGTTCGCTAAGGGTTTACTCGCTGTACGTGCCGAATGGGCGGTCACTTGACTCCGACCACTACCGCTACAAGCTCGAGTGGATGAACGCCTTGGCCGGGACTGTCTCGGCGGAGCTAGGGAATCGGGAGCACTTGGTTCTCGGGGGTGATTTCAACATTGCGTTCGACGATCGTGACGTCTGGAGCCCCGCCGCCTTTACGGGGGCGACACACGTATCGGCGCCCGAGCGTCAGGCACTCGACCGGATCTACCAATTG
>JAJYPE010000175.1 GCA_021795585.1 Actinomycetes bacterium
AAACGCCTGCAGCGTCTCCTGCGGCATCCCGAGATACTCGGTCATTATCGTGCCCGGTTCGCGGGAGCGAATCACGATCTCACCCACCTCGTCGTCCTTGACCAGAGACCCTCGCGCGTCGGCGATGGCCACTTCGAACTCGTCCACAACCTGGCCGCAGGAGCCGTCGCGATGGCCGGCACTCACGCGGTCGTATGCGACCACTCCCGCATCGGTGAGCCCGTAGAGCTCCCTCAGCTCGAAACCGAAGCGATCCTTCCAGCCCTGGCTCCACTCCGGCATCGGCACTCCCCAGGCCATGCGCACTTTGTGCTGAGCGTCCAGAGGCGAGGGTGCCTGCTTCCAAAGGATGGTAAGTGTCGCCCCCATGAAGTTGAAGACCGTGGCGCCGAAGTCGCGCACCTCCTGCCAGAAGCGGGAGGCACTGAAACGAACGCCGAGCGCCGCGGTTGCCCCGATGGTGGCCGCCGCCAGCACCGTGAGCGTAGCCGCGTCGATGTGATAAAGCGGAAACGGTGAGTAAAGGACGTCGGTCTCCCGCAGCTCCAGATACTTGGCATGCAACTCGGCCTGGCGAAGCAGGTAGCGGTTGGAGAGCACACAGGCCTTGGAGGGCCCGGTGGTCCCCGAGGTGAAGAGAATCATTCCCGGGTCCAGCTCGTCCACCTGCACTTGCGGCGACGCGCCTTCCGCCCGGTCCAGGTGAGCCAGGCCTTCTATTTCCAGGCCGGCGGAGTGATATTCAGGAAGCTCCCCCTTGACCAGAACTCTCCGCACCTCTGGCGTCTGGCCGATTATGGACAAGAGGTTGGGAACCAGCCTGTCGTCGGCGATGACGATCCGCGTGCGCGTGAGACGCAACGGGTGCGCGAGGCCGTCACCGATCAGGCCGGTGTTGACAGGCGCAGGCGTCGCCCCAATCCAGCTGGCCGCAAGCGCGCAAAGCACATTTTCCAGGCTGTTGTGCATAAGGATGGCGACGACGTCACCCTTATGCACCCCTCGGCGTACCAGACCGCCGGCAATTTTGGCGACGGCATCTCTGGCCTGGGCAAATGTAAGGGAACCATCGGCCGTCAGAAGGAATCGGCGTTCAGGAAACCTCAGCGCATTGCGCGCAAGCAGCTCGGCCGGACTCAAGCCAGGCCCGCCTCGGGGGAAGGCGCCATTTCACCGGAGAGCGCGCTATCGCTAACGTGCTCCGGCTCGGGGCTTGCCTCGGCTTGAGCTTGGAGATCCTGGGGAGTCGAGCCGAGCTGCTCGACCAGGGCGCCGAGCCGCGCGTAGACCGCCGGGTGCCGGGCACGGAGCCACAGCGCCAGGACGAGGCCTATGACGACCCAGCCCGCACAGATGATCGGGATCATGTTCACGAAGCCGATGTCCCCTCCCAGGGTCCCAACGTGCGTGACCGCGACAACCAGCATGACACCCAGCAAGAGTGTCGCGGCGACCGGGGCGACGACGAACGTGCCCCATTCTCCTACGGTGCGCTTGGCCGTGTGGCGGAAGTAGCCCAGCACCGCTATCGAGCACAAGAACTCGTTCACCAGGATGAACAGCGTCGTGGCCACCAGCAGCCAGGCGAAGAGCTCCGCATAGGGAGCCGTGGCGAAGTTGCCGGCATATGTACGAGCTGCCTTGTCGACGAAGTAAAAGACCAGGAAGGCGGCCACCCAGAAGACGACCACCACGGCCTGGAAGAGCACGGCCACGTGCGGCGAGGCATGGCGCTTGTGAGTGCGTCCCAAAGGCGCCATCACACCTTCGCGTCCGAGAACGTAGAAGTACCTCGAGGTGGTCTGATGCCACACCAGGCACGCTGCGAAGGTGGAGGAAACGATCAACCATTCCATCGAGGTGGCGGCCCACGACCCGACGAACCGGCTGGCTATTCCGAAGTAGAAATCGACCGGGTTCTTGCCGGCCAGTGCCACCGACGCCGTGACGCCGTTGCCGATGATGCCCACCCAGGAGCTCAGAATGTAGAGGACGCCGAGTGCCAGGACTCCGAGGTACAACCCCCGGCTCACGTTCTTCTTGGGGTCCGAGGTCTCCTCGGCGTAATTGGGGATCATCTCGAATCCCACCCACGAGAGGAAGGCGAACATCAACCCGACCGTCGGTGAGGCGCCGGTGAAGGCCTTGACCGGATTCAGCGGTGCCAAGGTCAGCCCGTGCGCCCCGCCGCGGGCGGTGACAACCAGGTCGACCACCAGTAGCACCAGGACCTCGACCACGCCGAGTATTCCCAGGACTTTGGTGCTGAGCCGCACGTCACGGTAGCTGAGGGCGGTGATGATGATCAAAGCGACCGCCACATAAACGACCCAGGAGAGATGCACTCCAAGTTCGCTGGCGAAGGTGTTGGCCGCGAAATAGCCGAGCCCACCCAGCAGGCCGGCCTCGCCGATGGCATACGCGGCCAGCGCGGACCAGCCGGCCACCAGTCCCGCCGGCCTTCCGAGCCCGTGGCTGATGTAGCTGTAAAAGCCGCCGGTCGAAACCATGCGTTTGGCCATGGCGGCGTAACCCACGGCGAACAGCAGCAGCCCGACGATCCACAGCACGTAGCCCCCTGGGGCGTACACTCCATTGCCGGCCGAAATCTCGATCGGCACGTTGCCGAGGATCGCGAGCAGCGGCGAAGTAGCACCGATCAAGAGGAACATGATCCCCAAGAGACCAATACCGTTTGCCCTCAAGCGATCCACCGGGCGAAACGACGCGCGCTGCGAAGAACTCATCTCATCCCCTCCGATGTCCGATGGCCCCCCATCGCGACGCCCGTAGCTTATCGATCGATCGATCAGTAATCAAGGCTTTTGCAAAAGTCCCTTCCTAAGGCATTGGTAGCAGGTATTTCTTCGCCGCCTGGTATCACCCGGACCAGATGAATAGGCCCGCCTCCATAAGTCAGCAGCAGCCGCGCACGTAAATTGCGCGCTTGGCTAGCCTGGTCTCGTGGAGCGCGCCCCTACACGCAAGAGGGAGAATTCAGAGCAGCGAATCCTCGATGCCGCCATCTCGCTGTTCGCCACGCGCGGGTACGCGGCTACGGGCATCCGCCAGATCGCCGACAAGGTCGGCCTCACCACCGCCTCGCTCTACTACTACGCCCAGACCAAGGACGAACTGCTGCTCAGGGTGATGCGGGTGGGCCTGGGCGAGCTTCTAGCTTCCGGGGAGGAGGCCGTGGCGGCCTCCACTGACCCCCGCGAGCAGATCCGAGGACTGCTCAAGGTGCATCTGAACTTCGCGGCGGGCAACCCGGAAAGGGCGCGCGTAATCGACAACGAGTTCCAGTGGCTCGATGACGAGGATCGCGAGTCGGTGATCGCCTTGCGCGACGCCTACGAGCAGCTTTGGGCCGATGCCATCACGGAAGGATGCCGCAGGGGCATCTTCCTGGTCAAGAATGTCTCGCTGACACGGCTGGCACTCTTGGAGATGTGCAACGGCGCCACGCACTGGTACCGCGCGAACGGCCCCATGTCCCTCGAGCAGATCGTTCTCGCCTTCGAGGATATGGCATTCGCCCTGCTCCGCACAGATGAGCCGCTCACCGTTGCTCCCGCGCCCGGCGCCGGCCTGACCGTGGAGACGGCTCAGTCGCCCCAGTAGCGCTGCTCGCGCCAGGGATCGCCGTACATGTGGTATCCGTTGCGCTCCCAGAAGCCGGGTTTGTCGGCTTTCATGAACTCCACCTTGCGCAGCCACTTGGCCGACTTCCAGAAGTACAGGTGGGGAAGGAAGAAGCGCAGCGGGTAGCCGTGCTCGGGCTCGAGCGGCTTGCCGTCGAATTCGAAGGCCAGAAGCGCGACCTTGCCCTCGCCTAAAGCGTCGGCCAAGGGGACATTGGCGGTGAAGCCGTACTCGGAGTGGAGCATCAGGTGGGTGGCGGAATCCCTCACTCCCGCAAGCTCCGCGATGGTGGCCAACGGAATCCCCCGCCAGACCGTGTCGAACTTCGACCACTTGGTCACGCAATGGATGTCGGTCGTCACCTCGACCGGCTCGATCTCCATCAGCTGGTTCCAGCTGAGGGTGAAGGGCCGTTCGACCTCGCCTAAGACCTCGAAGTCCCAGTCGTCCAGGTTTCGGTAGTCAGGCACGCTTCCGGCGTGCAGGATCGGGAACCGCTCCGTGGAGTACTGGCCCGGGGGGAGCCGATCCGGATCGATGCCTCGCTTCGCCAATTCTTTGCGATTGCGTTCGAAGAAGCTCACGCCTTTACAGCCAAGCACCCGGGGCATTTATTCCGCGCCCAAAGGTCGAAAATGATCAAGCACCGGCCCCAGTATTCCGACACATCCTGTCATGAGTGTCGTAACACCCACCGATGTCCTTCCGGCGCCTCGCCGGGAGCTACACCTTACCTCCAAGGCGTTCCTCGACCTCGCCATATGGATGGGGGGATTCGGCATCGTCGTCGGAGTGGCTTTCCCTTTCATGGCCGTGCTGGTGGGCACCCCGGCGAAGCTGGCCTTCAGCCTGGAGTTCTACGCCACCTCCATCACCTCCGGGGTGGTGGTCGGCATCGTCAATTTCGCGCTGGCACGCTACGTCGTGGGGGCGCGGATCTCAAACATCTCCATGCGCATGCGCTATGTTGGCCAGTCGCTGCTCAAGGCGAGCAGGACCGGCGATTGGTCCGGCTGCTCGGCGGAAGCCTGTCAGCTCGCGGTGACCTCCGATG
>JAJYPE010000176.1 GCA_021795585.1 Actinomycetes bacterium
CTCGTTCAAGGGGATCATGGCGGCCAAGTCGAAGCCCGTCGAGACGCTGGGCGTAGCCGACCTGGGCCTGACCGCCGGCGACGTCGGCAAGACCGGGGCGCGCGAGGAAGTCTCCTCGGTGCGCGAGGCCGAGGCGAGAGCCGCCGGCGCAGTGGTCGTAGACGAAGGCGACGCCTTCAACAAGGTTGTCGAGTACCTGGAGCAGATCAAGGTCATCTGATTGGCTCGTAACCCGGCGCGGAGCCGGGAACGCGTGGCGATGCCGGCGCTAGGTGCCGGCGAGAGAAGAAACGGATTCTAATCATGGGACTTTCGAAGATCTGGGTGCTGGCCGAGGTGGCCGGCGGCAAGGTTTCCGCGGGCTCGCTCGAGTTGGTAAGCGCTGCGAGCCGCTTCGGCGATGAAGTGACGGCCTTCGTGGCCGGCGAGGCCGGTGGCGAGGTCGAGTCCGCCCTGGCGAGCTTTGGCGCCTCGCGCCTGGTGGCCATCACCGACCTGGACTCGCGCCTGGCGGGTTCGGTTGCGGCCTCGGTCATGGCCGCGCGCGCCGCAGGAGGGCAGCCTGACGCGATCCTCTTCCCCGCCTCCTACGAGGGGCGGGACGCGGCCGGGAGGCTTTCAGCCAAGCTGGATCGTCCGGTCATCACTAATGTGGTCAACCTAAACCAGGACGGCGGGTCGCTGGTGGCGGAACACGCCATCTTCGGCGGCAGCCAGATTGCCAACTCCCGCTTCACGGCGGACGGCCCGGGCATCTTCGTGATCCGGCCCAAGTCCTTTGCGGCCGAGGAGAACCCCCGCTCCATCTCCACCGAGAATGTCTCGGCAGGTGACATCGGCGCGGCCGGCGCGGCCAAGATCGTTGCCAGCCATGTCGAGGAGCGCACCGGACCCAAGCTCGACGAGGCGCCCGTGGTGGTGGCCGGCGGACGCGGGCTTGGCCAGGCGGACAAGTTCGCACTGATCGAAGAGCTGGCGAGTCTCCTTGGCGGGGCTGCGGGCGCCTCCAGGGCCATTGTGGACGCCGGTTGGGTGCCTTACGCCTACCAGGTGGGCCAGACCGGCAAGACCGTCAAGCCGAACCTCTACATCGCCTGTGGCATCAGCGGCGCGACCCAGCACATGGTCGGAATGAAGGGTGCCAAGAACATCATCGCCATAAACAAGGATGCCGATGCGCCGATCTTCTCCATCGCCGATCTCGGGATCGTGGGCGACGTGCAGAAGGTCCTGCCGGCCCTCATCGAGGCGGTCAAGGCCCACAAGGGTTAACCGGCCCGAACTCGAAGGTTGCTCCCAAAGCGCGTAGCCTTCGTCACATGGATGAAGAATTGATCACTGGAGCGGCCCTGGAGATTCTCTCCCAAGGGCCGCTTGCTTTGTCCGAGCTTGCCCAAAGGCTTATCCAGCGTGGACTTCTCGAAGAGGGTTACGACGAAGACGAGCTGATCGATGCGCTCGACGACGACGTCTGGCTCGATGATGACACTGCCCTCTCCATACCGGCCCTTACCGAGGGGCGCTGCTTCACGCATCGCCTGACCCGGGAGGAGAAGGAGATCGGGCGCCTTCTCCAATTCCCCGACTTCGCCGGGCTCTGGCTGCAGCTCGAGGAGCGCGCCCGGCACCGAGGTGTCTCCCACTTCAGCATGCTCGACGACGAGTTCGTCCAATGGGTGGTTTCGATGGATCCGGACTGGCTGGCACCCTTCGCGCCCGGGGAGTTGATCCAGGTAACCCGGAACGATGGAACCTTGGTCCTGGCCGCCTGCGACGAGACCGGCGACGGCCGGAAGGAGCGGCGGGCAATCGCCGAGCTGCACGAGCGCTTCGTCGAGGCAAGGGAGTCCGGCGACGCCGAGGACTTCACGCTTCGCCTCCTGGCCGGTGATCCAGGATTGTTCCGCAGCCCCCAGCCGCCGCTCGGCGAGATGTTCGTCGCCTGCCGGATCCCTGTGGTAGGAGCCCAGATCGAAGGCATGGACTCCCGCCTGGACGATCACTTCATGGCCATCCTCTCCGACCTTTACGGATTTGACCGCTGCTGCCGGCAGGCGCTGGGAGCTCTAAAGAGCGCGTTCGCTTATTGGCGGGTACCCGAGCTGCGTGGCGAGGTCGACCTCACCGAGGCTGCCCGCAACCTGGCGCACTCCCAGGTGGCCCGCGCCTTTGCCGACCTGTTCCTGGAGACCAAGGTGGGCGACGCGCCGGCCTTCCGTGAGTTCGCGGAGGCGCTCGCCAAGGTCAAGGGTGAGCGGGCCGCGGCGGGGATGTACCTCCTTGGCTGCGTGAACGACGTTGCGCTCGACCTCGATCGCGCCCGCGCCGGCTTTTCCATGGCCCACATGCGCGATCCCGACTATCAGCCGGCCGTCGAAGCGCTGGCCGAGCTGGCCGCCGACCGGGGGGATGCCGCCGAGGCCAGGAGCCTCTTCGGCCGCTCGGTATCGGTCTGGGCGCAGGAGGAGGCCGAGGTGCTTGACAAGCTCCTTGGCGCGGACCTCCCCAAGGTCGGCAGGAACGACCCCTGCCCCTGCGGATCGGGCAAGAAGTACAAGGCCTGCCACGAAGGCATGCGTGCCACCCTTACACCGGAACAGCGCCACGCCTGGCTGATGCGCAGGATCGCCCAGTTCCCACGCCGCCCTGGAAACGGGCTGCGCATGGCCACGGAGGTATCGCACCTCGGTGAATTGTTCGACCCTGGACACGAGGGCCTCTTGGAAGACGCAATGGTCGTGGACGCCATGGCCTGGGACGACCGCAATCTTTCCGCCTACCACACTCGCCGCGGCCCGATCCTGCCTCCCGAGGACGCGGTCATCGTCTCCGCGCTGGCGGAATCGCGGCGCGACCTATGGGTGGTGGCCGCCAGTGATCCGGGCCGGCAACTCTCCTTGCGCAATGTGCGCAGTGGCGAGGAGGTCCAGGTGGAGGAAGGCCACGGAGCCGTGGATTACCCGGTGGGCAGCAAGCTCCTGGTTCGCGTGGTCGAACTCCCCTCGGGGAGTTGGCTCTACGGCATGGTATACCCGGTGCCCGAGGAGGAGGTGCAGGAGGTGTCGGCCATGCTGGAGGAAGGGATGGATTCCTGGGACCTTGTCCAGTGGTATGCGGAGGGCTCAAGCTCCCCCGGGGCCATGTCAAACACCTCCGGAGAGGAGATCGTCTTCTGCTCGGTTACGGCGAGGCTGCCAGATCCCGGAGCCGCGGCAACGATCCTGGACCGGCACTTGGAGAAGGACGGTGACGGCGCCTGGGTCGAAAAAGAGGACACCGAACTCATGGAAGACGCGATCGTGGGCACATTCACGATCGAGGGTGACCTGCTCGCCTACGGAGCCAACTCCGTGCAGCGTTTCGCCCGGATATCCAAGAGGGTGGAGGAGCTGCTCGGTGATCTGGAGATCGTCGAGCAGCGGTTTACACCGCTGGCAGAGGCCATGGCCGAGGTTGGCGAGGATTTCGGGGAGGCGTCCTCGGCGCCGCTGCCCCCTGACGATCCGGCCATGCAGGCGCAATTCCAGGAGATCATGCAGATGGCCGAGCTGAAGTGGCTGGACCAGCCGGTGCCGGCACTGCGCGGCAGCACGCCGCGCCAGGCGGCGGCGGATCCCTCTTTGAGGGGGGACTTGGAGAGGCTTCTCGCCAAGTTCGCGAGGGACGAGGCGCGCTTGCCGGCGGGAGCGGCCGGGTTCAGCGCCTCCCGGCTGAAGGCGTTGCTGGGGCTTTAACCACCTTCGCGGATTCTTAATTTGGGGCTACGTGGCGCGCGCCCGGCAAGAGGCCACCGGGCGGAACCGGAAGCCCAGGCGCCGATAGAGGGCGATGGCGGGGTGATTGTCCGCGTCCACAAGCAGGGCCACCCGGGGACGCGTTCCAAGCAGGTCCTCCGCCACCAGCGAGCACACCTTGGCGCCAAAGCCCTGGCCACGCAGGGCTGGGTCGGTTCCGACGCCGGAGATGAAACCCACCTCGGCGCTCGACCAGGCATCGGCCGCGACCGAAGCCACTCTTGCACCGTCTCGGTATCCCGCCCAGCGCCCGACTCCATCCATTCCCACTTGGGCGTAGCTGTCGGGGTTGGCCCGGGCGAGAAGCTCGGACACCTCCGGCCACTCGGCCTCGGCGATCCACTCGGCGCCGGCCGAGCTGCCCGGTGGAACCGAGGAGGTGTCCATCCAGCCGAACTCTTCGATAAGGCGCAGCCAGGGCAACTGCTCCAAGAGCAAACGAACCAGCGCCAGGTCTCCCTGGGGCCTGAAGCCCATACCCATCTCCTCCAGGGCCGGTGCCACCAGCCTCGAGGCGCCTTCGAGCTCGCCGGAGAGGACTATCCGGTCACGCGCGCAGGCCTGCGGAGAAGCCACGGCCACCGCCCCTTGTGCCGACCAGGCGCGCGCCCCATGGTTGAAGCCCTGCGCGGCCCATAGGGGGTACGGGTCGCCTTGGCAGGCCTCGGCCAGACTCCCGATGTCGGTGATTTCTTCCACCGGAGGGGTACTTAGACCAATGGCCAGGGGTATGGACGTCGATCCGGGTCCAGCGCGGGAAGCCTCCGCTTGCGCACCAGGAAGCGAGCCCTGGACCGGAACGCCTCTATCTCCTCCGCATCGAGCAGCCCTTCGAAGATGGAGGCCGCATCCTCGCCCGCCTTCCGCACCGTTTCGAGGTCCTCCTCGTTCAGCGAG
>JAJYPE010000018.1 GCA_021795585.1 Actinomycetes bacterium
GGCTGCTAATGCCATCGCGTCGGCCGTTGCACCCAACGAGCTTTCCACCCACTACATCATCCCGTCACTGTTCAAGCCGAACGTCGCCTCCATGGTTGCGCAAGCGGTTGCCGAGGCGGCCCGTGCAGAGGGAGTGGTCCGACAGGAGTCGGGAATCGTTTAGGAAAACCAAAAGAGCCCGCAGTTGGCTGCGGGCTCTTTTGCGTGGTTGGTGGTCGGGACCGGTTTCGATCCGGTGACCCCACGCTTTTCAGGCGTGTGCTCTACCAACTGAGCTACCCGACCAAGGCGGTAAGACCACCAGCGGACCTGACGGGATTTGAACCCGCGACCTCCGGCTTGACAGGCCGGCGTGCACTCCGAGCTGCACCACAGGTCCCTTTTTGACTCGCCACACATCAGGCGGCGAGGAAACACTAGCTTAGCGAGTCGAAAAGCGTATTCGCACCGCCGGGCGCAAATTGGCGGCGGCGCGGTCAGCGGGCCCGCAGGTGTCTCCGAAAACTCGTTAGGCGGCCCGGTTCTGCGCAGGCCCGGCCTTTTGGCGCCGAAGCCCACGCAGATAGTTCGTGCTCACTCAACCCTATATAGGTGAGCCTTTGGTGTTTTTGGTTCTGTGCCTCCAGCGGTGTGTATCCGTGCGACAAGAGCGCCTCCTTGAAGGCGCTGGACCACGCCAGCTTTCATCCTCGACTAGACGGACTTCTGGGGACGGCGACTTCAGTTCCCAAGTGGCGTAAAGGGGGAGGTCCAGCCCCTCCACCTGGTCTTGGTGCGTGATCTGAGACCAAGCCGGAAGTTGGACCTGCCCGCGCTCCAGGTAGCAGGTCGCCGCCGTGGCGGTTGAGCGGTTCGGCTGCGTCACAACGCCGTCGGGCAGGAAGTTCACAGCCAGCCATTTTGTGGCGAGGCGGAGGTTCTCGTGTACGGTGCTTCCGGTGGTCGCGCTTCCTGCAGCTAAGGGCATGCACGAGGATGCGTGGCTGAGTCCGGCTATCGATTAGACGCGCCAGGTCGTGCCCCTCGGGGCAAGGCGGGCCGTCCCGTCGAGCGTCAGTGCGACCAAGATCGCGAGCCCCGGAGCGGAGGCGGTGACGTAGCGCAGGATCTACATGGGCTGGGGAATGAGCAACGCGGTTTCGAGCAGCGCGGCGCGTTCGGCCTCGCTGAGTACTTCGGCGCTGGTTCCCTTGGTAGCTTCCATCCGGCGGCGTTCGTCTCGAACCCACCCATAGAGGTTGGCCTCGCTGATCTTGAGCTCCATGGCCACCTCTGCGACGCTCCTTCCGGAGTCGATCACCCGGTGCGCTGCCTCAGTCTTGTATTCGGCCGTGAACTTTCATCGTGTCGATGACATAGATACATCCTCTCGCAAGTTTCGCCCTTGCTAGACGGATGTCCATTATTGGTGGGGAACCCCAGAGCAGAGGTCAGGGCCGCTTGAGGGAAGATCCCCCAGTCCCGCATCGGCGCCGAGCTTCCACGAAGTGAAGGGGCCACATCATGTGCCGGGAGTGTCGAAACTGAACGCTCGTGGTCATGAAACCAGGCTCGAACTGGCCGAAGTTCGATGGCGGACACTGCTAGCCGGGGGACACGGCCATTGGATTGCAATTCGCAACCGAGTGTCGCCACGCTTCCGGGCTCATTGTATCTTCGAACCCGGACTACCCGCTTTGTTCATCGTCCGGTATTGCTGAACCTAATAGCGGGCGAGTCGTGCGGGCAGTTGAACGGTTATTATGAGCACGCCAGCCTGGAGAAGGCCCCGAACTGCGAATTGTCGGTGGCTCTTTGTGCGGCTCCTGCTCCACCGTTGCGGGCCGGCGGCGACAAAAAAAATGAGTGGAGATCAATGAAGAACTCCGCGACGGCGAAGTGATCCGCCCGAGCCATCGGGGAGGGCCTTCTCTGGCAAGATCGGTCTCGTGACGGGCTTCGGCCTGCGACAGAATCTTGATACCGGGCTGCTCAGAGGCGTGCCCAACCAATGTTACGGACGCTTCGACTCGTCAACCTCGATAGATAGAAGCCGAGTCCTGAGCTTCTTGCCAGCGCCTTTCCAAGCACTGATCGGCGCGCACCCGGGCGGACCCTTCGGCGGTATTGGCGAGCCGGAGGAGGACTTGGGACTCCCAGCTTCAGTGAATAGATTTGCAGGGTGACCCGAATCAATTGCGTTCGATCGACACTGTGTGGGACATTGAGTGCCCTAAGCTCTCGCCTGGCACCTACTAGCCGGGAGGAAATTGCGTGAATATTCGGGGGAAGAGAACCGCGCGGCTGGCCCGGCCCTTCAGAGCCAAAGTCATCGGCTCCGCCATCGCCATTAGTGCGGCTTCTCTGGCGGTATTGCCGCTGGCGGCTTCGGCGACGGTCACTGGTCCCTACACCTCCGCCGCGATTGGTTACGACGTTTCGTGGCCGAACTGCACGGACACTCCCCCGACAAGCCCGACGGTCACCTTTGCCATCGTCGGTATCACCGACGGGCGTCCGTTCACCTCCAGCCCTTGCGCCTGGAACGAGTACTCGACTGCACAAAACCTGGGGGAGCCTTCCCTGTACTTCAACACCGGTTACGCCGGTGCGTACGCACGCGACATCGTGAGTACTTGCTCGAAAGCGGTGACAAGCCTAGGTTCTTCGACGAACCCGTTCGGTGGACTCAAGGGGCACAAGCTGACACAGGCCGAGCAAGCGTGGGAGATCGGTTGTAGCGAGGCTCAATACGGCGTAAAGAACGAACCTGGCACAGCTCTCTTTTGGTGGGCGGACGTCGAGACCGGCAACAGCTGGTCTACCAACGTCTCCCTCAATCAGTTCACGATCGACGGCATGAGCTACGCCATGAACAACTTCGGTAACCCCGGCGGCGGCGTCTACTCTTTGCCTTCAAGTTGGACCAAGTTGACCGGCAGTCGGACGTGGATCCCAACTCCGGCGGTGCCTACCTGGGTGGCCGGCGGCAGTTGCACCGCTTCTTCTTCTTCTACCTGGTTCGCCTCGAGCTCGACGTACCCAACCCCGTACCTTGTCCAGAACACGTCCTTCAATGGACTTGACGGAGACACCGCCTGCTAGCCAAGGCACGTCGGGCCATAGACCAAGTTGAAAGTCCGACTGGGCCGGCCCCGGCTGGACGGACTGGGATGATGGAGTGGCTGGGGCCAGTGTCGGCGCCGCCATTTCGATTGTCTGTCGACTCATTCTCGGGCGACACGCCCGCCTGGATGCTGCACAGCCGGGGGCCCGTGCTTCGGGCCGGGCCCGTCGTCTTCCTGCACGTCAGATGGTCTCTGACGAGTTCCGCCCGGCGGTTGAAGCGCATCCAGGTCGGTCGAAGGTTGGAGGTTCCATTATCGCTCGCTTCGAGGGATCCAGAAACTGCTCCGAGCACCCCCAACGGGATTCGAACCCGTGTTACCGCCGTGAAAGGGCGACGTCCTAGGCCACTAGACGATGGGGGCGGGCCTTCAGGCACCTTCGTCCCCGGCGCGTTCCTTCAGGGCTGGGCGAGATGCCACACTGCGCCTTCGGGAGCGTCCTGGACGACGATTCCTAGCTTGTCGAGTCTATCGCGAATGGCGTCGGCGTCGCTCCACCTGCGTTCTCTCCTGGCGCCGGCACGCAGCTCCATTATGGTCTCCACGAAAGGTTGGACTCTTTCGTGGGCTGGGACGAGTCCATCTCGCACGAGAGGCTCGAGGCGGCTGATCATCGACCGCAGTGCGGCGCGGCCTTTGTCCATCTCGTCGGATTGCAGCGTGTCGGTAGACCAAGCCGACAGCTCTTCCTCCAGGTCGAGGATGGACTCGAGAGCGGCGTGGGAGTCGAGGGAGGTGATCGCAAGATCGAAGCTCGCCAAGTGCGATTCGATACTGGCAAGGAGCGGGGATTCTCCAGCCGTCGGCGGTTCTTGAATAGCCGTCGGGATGGCCGGTAACTCGGGTCCGGAGTGCACGGCACCTAGGTCGGCCATCACACCGCGAAACTTCTCGAGGCTCATTTCCTCGCCCGCCTGATAGACGGCATGCCCTGATCCCTGCATCAGTGTCACCGTGCCGAGCCCGACGAAACGGACTGTCTCGGAATCAAGGTCAATCATTATCCCGGTGTGCTCGTCTATACCGATCACCGAGCACCCCTCGTCGAGCTGGGATATCAGCGTATCCAAGCGCTCCCGACCCATGTAGCAGAATCGGGTGTCGTGGTTCTGCCCCTCGGCGTTGTTGAAGTGGGGGATTACAAGAACCTTGAGCCCGACGGCGGACAGCACGTCCAGGCCGTCTCGGAGTTCGACGGGTTCGCCGACCTTGTATATCTCGTAGACGGGGATGGTGTGTCGGCCAAGGGTCAGCACTGCTGCGGATGAGAAGGCGACGACTCCTCCGCCGGTGAGCTTTTCTGCGAGTATCGATGCAAAGGGTAGGTCGGACCACTGGCGCAAGGCGTAGGTCGGGCTGCCCGGACCCGCAAAGACGTAGTCGGCGTCGCGGAGCTGGTTGGCGAAGGCTTCCAGCTGCAGCGATGAGGCCCTTGCTGCGTCGCGCATCGATGCGAGGCCGACGGTTGCGCCGATCGAGGTTTTGAAGTACTCGATGGCCTTCTGGGCGATGTCGTCGGCGTTTCCCTGAAAGCCGAAAGGGGTGTCCAGGATCACGGCCTTGGCTGCTTTGGGCAGCCGAGCAAAGATTTCACGATGAAACTTGACCATGGTGGGGCTCGTCTCACCCGAGCCCATGAGCATCAGGATTCTCGGCATGGCTCAGGCCGCCTCCCGTATGCCGTTTTCGAACTCGAGCAGCAGTTGGGCCACCCGCTCGGGATACTGGGCATGCAGGTCGTGGTCTCCGTCGACGAAGATTTCGGTGCGCAGTCCCGTTTCTTTCGTGAGTGCATCGAGCCGGATCTGGCGCTGGCCGGCGTCCAGCTCGCCGCTCTTCATCGCCAGGAGTGCAAGAATCGGCACGTCAAGGCCGGAGAGCACTTTTGAAGGCGTGTAGTCGTATAGCTCATGCAAGATCTGCATATGGTGATCCCGGCCCAGCCTGGCTCGTGCGGTACCATCCGCCATCTCTTCGATGTTGCCAAGCGTTGCGCGAAGCGCTTCTTCACTCCAGCGCGGGTGCGAGGCGCGGATGCGGTCGGCCAGGTCCATATACGAAAACCGGGATAGTTCGGGCGGAGTCAGTGCGGAGGCACATTCCTCCCAGGTTCTGAAGTGCTCCTTCAGGTCGAAGACTCCTCCGTCGATCATCACGACCCCTGCCACCGTCTCCGGATTGGCCTGTGCGAACAGTGCCGCAACCGCCGCCCCCCATGACTGGCCAACGACGATGTACCGGGCCGGGTCCGCTGCGGTGGACACCGACGCCATAACCTTGCGAAGGTCTTCCAGCAGCTGCGGGTGGTCGAAGCCCCAGTCCGGCTTGGAGCTGAGCCCGTGACCTCGCTGGTCCACCGCGAGGCTGGACCTGCCTGCTCTCTCGAGCTGATCCGCCACCCCGTCCCATAGCAGTGCGTTCGACGCAAGGCCGTGCACCATCAGGAAATCGGGCGGCATCTTTCCTCGAACGACACCCGAAATGGCGATGCCGTTGCCGACGTCGAAAAGCTGTCGTTTCACGGTGGGGAAAACAACCGGCTGCGCCGAGCCATTCCGAAACGCATCTACTTGGGTCATTCTGCCTCCGCGATTCGGTGCATTAGTTGGGCCACAGCCATACTTCTTTCAAGTGGCCTGGGGAATGGCGTCCCCGCCGTGGCGCTCGAGGTGAACTCCCTGATCATCATGGCGTAGGGGTCCGATGGAGGGGCAGAGCGGATTTCCGAGGTTCCTTGACGCGCGACACGGATTTCGGTGTCGTGCGCGGAAGGGGTGAACGGGTTGGTCAGCTCCACAGATCCCGCGGTGCCGCGCACCTTCAACCGCTGTTGTTCTGGCCGTACGAACGAGGCCGTAACCCGTGCTCCTTGACCACTTGGAAAGCGCAGCTGCGCCTCTGTCTCGGCGTCGACGCCGTTTCTCATCCTGCGCTTGACATCGGCCACTTCCGGCTCGACCCCCATCAGGGAGATGATCGGGTCGAGGAGATAGATGCCAACGTCGAGAAGAGCCCCTCCGCCCATCGCTCGGCTCCAGCGATAGTTGGAATTCGACTCAAGCTCGAAGGTGAAGGCCGCTTCGATTTCGAGGACATCGCCGATCCCGCCATCCTTGACGAAGGAGCGGAAGTGCTTGTCACGCAAGTGAAACTGGGTCATGTAGGCTTCGCCGACCAGTAGTTGCCTGGTCTTGGCGATTTCAGCCATCTCCGAAACTCCGGCGGGGTCTAACGCCAGCGGCTTCTCGCAGAGGATCGCCAGGCCGGCCTCAGCCGCCATCCTGGCCAACCGCAGATGCATCGAGTTGGGGAGCGCGATGTATACGGCATCCACTTCGCCGGAGCCGACAAGGGATTCGTAGTCCGGGAATCGCCGAGCTCCCGCCGTCTTGGCCGGAAGGTCGTTCCCACCCGAAAGCGAGGCGTAAGCGGCGAGCTGAGAACCGGGGTCGGCCAGGATGGCCGGGATCACCGCGGCATTTGCGACGAAGGAAGCCGCGCCTATCACCCCCCAACGCAAAGGGGCATGCGTCGGGCTTTCATAGCTTGGCGTGATGTTCACGATTCTCGCTCAAGTTCTGGGCCACTTCCAGGATCTCGATCACCGGCCGCACCGACTCGGGCGACACCGCCAACGGCTCGCCGTAGTGCAGGTGGGCAGAGAGGTTGGCGTGGAAGGCGAAATCCTGGGTCCGCGCAGGAGGTACGCGCAGCGAATGAGTGCGCCCGTGACCCTCGTACACGGTCACCGACAACTCCACCGGCGCCTCCGCGTGGTGGAACTCCCGCACCCGGTACCCGAAGGGGAATTCCACATCGGTCTGACGGACCGGTGCGTACCACCCCGTCGCTGTACCCTTGGTCCCCTGGACGTAGAACTTCGGCTTGCGTTCACCGGCCACGTCGGACTGAACGAAGGTGGCCTCGCGACCATCCCCGAAGACCATGCGGATGGCCACCTGGTCGACGTTGGTCACATCGTGCCAGACACGCTTGTGGCCGGTCACGAAGATCTCGGTTGGCTGGTCCTGGTAGAGCTGAAGGATCCAGTCGATGTGGTGGGAACCCCAGTCGTATGCGGCCCCGCCCGATACGGACTCTTCGGAGTGCCACGCGCGACATGGATGCTCGAACGAGCCCACGAAGGTCTCGACGTTGAATACTTCGCCCAGTGTGCCCTCCCTTATCAGGCGGGAAAGGGCAAGGAAGTCGCCGTCGAATCGACGGTTCTGATGCACGGTAAGGACCAGATCGCGTTCCTTGGCAAGGCTCATCAGCTCGTCGGCCTCGGCTACCGTGAGCGCCATCGGCTTTTCCAATACCACGTGCTTTCCCGCGCTCAAGGCGTCCCGGGCCAGCTGGAAGTGGGTGTTGGGTGGCGTGGCGATAATGGCCAGGTCGACCGCTGGATCTTGATAAAGCGAGGTGGTGTCGGAGTGCGTGGTAATACCGGGAAACTGCGCTAGGGCGGATTCACGCCGATCGGCGCTTGGCTCAGCGATTGCCGTGAACCTCAGGCCCGCGGTCGCCTCACATCCTGTCCCATGGAAATGGCCCATACCTCCGTATGGCCCATAGCCGACCACGCCGACTGCTATTTGGCGCTGCTCGGAGAGCGGACCCAGCGCCAGCCTGCGCGCAAAACGAGCAAGGTCGGTATTGCCAAGAAATGATTCCGTGGAGAAGCCGACCAGATGAACGCGACCTCGGGAGAGCGCCACTGGGCGGTTCCTGAAAGCGACCGACACCACCGCGGCAACTTCGCAGCTGGAATCCTGGGTTGTCAGCTCCACCAATGCGGATCGAACGGGGAACTCCCCGGAGATGCCGAGGTCCGGGCGGGGGGTGACGAACCACTCTCCTTCACCCAGGTAGGTGGCCGTGACTTCTTGGTCCAACGCGAGCAGACCGGATGGGTTCTGAACGTGAGGGCCTGAAGCCAGGAAGGCGAGCACTGTGGAAGTCCTACTCAGCTCAGCAATCGCTGGCCCGTTCACTGAAGCGGCGTCCGCCACGATGACCAGGTCCGCACCTGATCGTAGGGTATCGGCGACTTGCGTGAAGACTTCAACCGTCTTTGCGCCCGTGAAGGCGGCCTTCCACGTGGCAAGGCTTCCAACTTCGGCTGGATCGATGACGGCGATCCGGGTTTCGGGCAAGCGGCGCGGTGGCGTCATGGTCATACCCTCCTGTTTTCGTACCGGTCCACGCATCCGGCCGACTCTGCGGCCCGGCGGTGCGCACTAGATGTTCCGTCACTCCTGTCCTACACTGACCGCGGCGCCGTGACGGGCGCAATTCACACCCGTTCCGCACTCGGGGCCTAGGGGTTATCGCCCTGATCCACCTGTTGTGATAGGAATGCCAAGAGCGAGCCTTGCAGCCAGGTTAGGTAATCGAAGATCACGAAATCCTGGAAACGGGGGTCGTCTTCTCCCGGGCGATCCATTTCTTCGTAAACGTCCAGCGCAGTGCCGATCAGTAGGCGGATATCGTTGATGGCCCCAACCCAGTTTGCAAGATCTTCGTGGGTTAGCACTGGTTTGGTTACCGAGGCTGCCAAGCCTTCCAGCAGCCGCCTGTGCGCGTCGGCAAGTGAGTCGGGGTCGGCCTTTTCTATGCCTCGTTGCGCAGCGTCGTCGAAAGGATAGGTCGGCGGGAAGAGGCGCGTGACGTATGGGCTGTGCGACTCGATCGCCTCCACGACCACGGCGGGCAGCATGCCCAGGAGCTCCTTCTCCTCATCCGTCAGAAGGTTCTCGAAGCGGTTCTCGTCGATCTGCCGGACCGGGCCCCTTATTTGCGTCACAGGACTTGAAACACCCTTCAGTCCGATTCTCTTTCCAGAGTCGCCCAAAGGCCTTTTTGGTGAAGACGGCTGGCGTCCGCTTCCGCCTTCTCGCGCGGGCCGTGCGAAACGATTGCGCGGCCGTTGTTGTGGACCTCCATCGTCAGGGCGGTCGCTTTTGTCGTGGAGTAGCCGAACAGAGTTTCGAGAACCCAGATCACATAGGAGATCAGATTGATGGGGTCGTCCCAGAGCACGACGCGCCAAGGCGAATCAATGCTCACACTGGAACCGGTGCGTATTTCTTCCTCGGTGGCGGTACCGGTAGGCAACTTTGCGACATCTCCTCAGCATGCAGAGAATGGAACCGGCGTCTCCATGCTACGCCGCTGATCGAGCCGGGTCACTCGTTCTCGGCTCCCTGGTAGGGGAGTTACCTATGGCTGACCGGCTGCACCTCTCTCGGCGAGTTCGGCTGGCGCGGGTGCAACAAGGGCCGGTTCGGCCGCTCCTGGAACGCGTCGCTCAAAGAGATTCAGGTTGTGCCAGATCATGGCCACCCACACCGCTGTCGCGCCCACGATGTGGAACTCGACGAGGAGGGCAGGAAGGTTGGTGAAGTACTGGGTGTATCCGATAAAGCCTTGGGCTGCCATCAGCCATAGGAGCACCCGCGCGCGCTTCATTACCGGCTCGGGAGCGCGCCCTTGATGCAGTAGAAAGAGGGCCGCCAGGGTCAGGCCGACCAAGAAGAGAACGAAGTCCGCATGCAGTTCTGCCACGGCCCGGAGGGGAAAGGGCAGGCGGACGGCGAGGGGGCTGCCCGAGTGCGGCCCTGATCCTGTGACGGCGGTACCGACGAATAGGACCGCGCACAAGGCCACCCACATGATCCTGCTGATCCAGACCGCTTCCTTACTTACGATCCTCACCGATATGGTGCCTTCGCTGGAAGCCCGGTAGTAGAGGATGAGCGCGTTCAGCACTACGACCAGCGAGAGGAGGAAATGGGCCATTACAAACGGAGGCGCCAGTTTTTCCAGCACCGTGATGCCGCCCAGGATCACCTGCGCAACCAGGCCTCCTACCAGGCCCATGCTCAACCAAGCAAGATCCTTGCGGAACGGCTTACGGAAGAATGCGGCTGCGGCGGCGATCATTACCGCCACCGTCAGGAAGATGGTTATCACCCGGTTGGTGAACTCGATCATCGGGTGGAACGAGTACTGGGCAACTAGTTGGTTGCCTTGGCAATTAGGCCATGTCGGGCAGCCGAGGCCGGATTGGGTGAGCCTCACCGCGCCTCCGGTGATGATGATCAGCGAAAGCCCGACCAGGGCGAAGTAAGCCAAGCGGCGATACAGCTTGGGGCTGACTTCCAATGCACGCATGCGTGTCCAAAGCCGATGCACCACGCTTCAAGGCTAAACGATGACGCCGCCGAACTGTACGCGCTGGGCTCTACTCGAAGCGGAAGAGGCGCGTGGCCAGGAGAGGTGCGACAATTGCCCACACTGCGAGCACGATCCACGACCCCGCCAGGGATGCGCCCCCTCCTGTGGAGGAAACGAAAAGTATGTGTGCGCTGGCGTAGGCCGGGAGTAGGCGGGCGACGTCTGCTATCGGCCCGGGAAGCGAAGTTACGGGAAAGATCATGCCGCCCAGTACTAGGAGGAGAAGGAAAAGCCCGTTCGCGGCTCCGATAACCGTTTCCGACTTGAGCCGGCCTGCCAGGATCAGGCCGATGCCGGCGAAGGCTGCGCTGGAAAGGATTATGGCCAACACGAACTCGAGCGCGTTTCCGGCGGGCTTCCAACCGAGGGCGAACCCCACTGCGGCCAGGAGCACCACTTGGACCAGCTCGATGATGGCCACCGCGGTGATCTTGGCACCTAGAAGGGCCCCGCGGGAGAGCGGCGTGGTGCCCAGACGCTTCAGAACGCCGTAAGAGCGCTCAACTCCGGTGGCGATGCCAAGTGAAACCATTCCGGTTGCCATTACGGCCAAAGCGATGGTGCCAGGAACCAGGAAAGCGACGGGCTTGAGCACCCCGTGGGGCAGGGGGAGCACCTTGATCAGGGAGAACGCGACAAGGAACAGTAGCGGTATCCCAAAGGTGACCAGTAGTGACTCGTACTGCGTCATCGAAAGGCGGATCTCCGCCTTGGCCTGGGCCTGGTAAGGGTGTGCAGCCAACTTTCCTCTTCCTCGAAACTGCGCCGTTCCTGCCGAATCCCCGCCGCTCAAGCTTCGCCGTTCGTGATCTCGAGGAAGACGTCCTCCAGCGAGCCTCGTCCGGCGTTCATCTCGATCAAGTCGACACCGTCTTCCGCGAGCAGGGTGGTTATCGAGCCGACGACGCTCGCAGGCGCCTCCTCGCCCAGCTTGTATCTGTTGTCCCCCATAGCGGTCACGGAAAGTCCGAGACGCTGGGAGAAAGACGCCACGTCGATGGCAGCGGAGGTGCGAAACGCCACTGTCTGCTTGCCGAAGCGCTCTCTCAGCTCGGATGGTGTTCCCTCGGCGACTATTCGTCCCTCGTCGACTACCGCGACGTTGTCAGCCAAGCGCTCGGCCTCGTTCAATTCGTGAGTCGTGAGCAGTACGGCAACCCCGTTTCGCGCCATGTCGGCCACGGCGGTGCGGATTTGTTGCTTGCCGGCGGCATCCACGCCGGCTGTGGGCTCGTCCAGGAAGAGCACGCTCGGCCGGCCGATGAGAGCCAGCGCCAAAGCAAGGCGCTGCTTCTCTCCGCCGGATAGAAATCGGTATGGTGTCTTTTGCGCAGAGCCGAGCGCCGCCAGGGTGATTACCTCATCGACGGGGACGGGGTTGTCGTAAAAGCCTGCGTAGAGGTCAAGTGCCTGGCGAGGGTTCATCCTCGGGTAGATACCGCCGACCTGCAGCATTACGCCTATCTTCTTTACGAGTTCGCGATGCTCGCGTACAGGATCCATGCCAAGCACGCGCACGGTTCCCTTGGCGATCTTCCGGTAGCCCTCTATGGCCTCGATGGTGGAGGTCTTGCCTGCCCCATTGCGTCCGAGCACGCAAAGGATCTTGCCGGGCTCGACTGCGAGGCTCACGCCCCTTACCGCGTCACGCTCCCCGTAGCGGACCCACAGGTCATTTACTTCGATAGATGGCACGGGTTAAGAAGCTAGCCTTTCATTTCGATGATCGACATACGTGGCCTGCGGGAAGACCCGGCCCTGGTGAAAGAATTGCTCGGCCGCCGCGGCGTCGAGGCTTCCATGGTCGAAGAGCTGGCGGGGCTGGACGCCGCCTACCGGGAAGCAGTGTCCTCCAGGGACGAGCTGCGGTCACGTGTCAACGAGACCTCTCGGCGTGTCGCAGAGGCCTACAGAAACAAGGAGACGGCCGCGGCCGAGCGCCTGAAGGAGGAGAGCCGCCGCCTCGGTGCCGAGCTGGAAGCCCTCACCGACCAGGCCGCCGAATTGGAGAACCGCCGTAAGGATCTGTGGCTGGTTATCCCCAATGTTCCTTCTCCGGACGCCCCGATCGGTAACGGCGAAAATGATAACGTCGTGGTCCGCTACTGGTCCTCCGACGGCGGATCAAGTGCCGAGACGCCGAAGCTCGACTACCCGCCATACAAGAGGGTGCCGCATTGGGAGATCGGCACCCAACTTGGAATCCTGGATCTGGAACGTGGCGCCAAGCTATCCGGCAGCATGTTTCCCCTCTACAAGGGCATGGGTTCCAGGCTCATCCGGGCCCTGACTTCGTTCGCTCTCGACGAGCATTCCGACTCGTTTCTCGAGATCCGCCCGCCTACCTTCGTGAAGCGCGAGACGATGATCTCGACCGGCCATCTTCCCAAGTTCGCCGACGATGCCTACCAGATGGAGCGCGACGATCTCTGGGCAATTCCTACGGCCGAGGTGCCTCTCACCTCCATGGCCCGGGACGAGATCCTTGACGCGGACCAGCTGCCTCTGAAGATGACAGCGGCGACGCCTTGCTTCCGGCGGGAGGCGGGTTCGGCCGGCCGTGACACCCGGGGCCTACTGCGCTTGCACGAGTTCGACAAGGTCGAACTGATGATCTATGCGACGCCTGCCCAGGCCCAGGAGATGCATGCCGAGATTCTCTCCCGAGCCGAGAACCTCCTGCGCCGGCTCGGCTTGACCTACCGTGTGCTTGATCTCTGCACGGGCGACCTTGGAGCCTCTTCACGGCGGACCTTCGATCTGGAGGTGTATGCACCAGGTGTCGACCGCTGGCTCGAGGTCTCGTCGGTTTCCTGGTTTGGCGACTATCAGGCCAGGCGGGCCAACGTGCGGTACCGTACCGAGCCGGGTGGCAGCGTCGAATTCGTCCATACGCTCAACGGCTCGGCCCTTGCTTGGGCGCGAGTCATCGCGGCCATCTTGGAGACCGGGCGCGAGGCCAACGGCTCCGTCGCGCTGCCTCCTGTTCTCGCTCCCTATTTGCGCGGCGCCAGTGGAATTTCGGCGCCCGAGGCGGAAATTTGAGCTGAACGCCCGAAAGCGTTAGTTTCTATTGGGTGAGTACAGCGCAGGTTTTGTTCGCTATCGCGCTCGCCGCAGTCACCCTGGTGGTAGTGGCCTTCGCGTTGTTCGTGGTTTCCACCACGATGTGGGGCAACCGCTGGGTGCGGAGGTCGCCCAGATGAGCCCGGAATCAACTCTGTACAAGGGAAAGACGGGCCAATGGGCCTTCGTGCTCCATCGCGTGACCGGCTTTCTGGTTCTGATGTTCCTACTGCTGCACATCGTTGACGTATCGATGCTCAGCTTCCCGCGCATCTACAACGAGATACACGCCCTCTATGGGAACGTGCTGATGCGTCTGTTTGAGGTAGGCCTGTTGTTTGGCTTGGTCTACCATGCGCTAAATGGCCTGAGAGTGATCATGATCGACTTCTTCCCGGGGTCGATCAAGAATGAGAAGTCGGTCTTTTACTCCATTTTTTCCCTGACGATCCTTCTCACGATTATCGGCGGCTTCATAATTCTGCGGCCCTTCTTCACGGGGAGCGTTCACTAGATGTCCACCGCCGAGAGATCCACCACCCGACCCGGATCCACCCCCAATAGGAGATCACGCCAGAATTTCGAGACCTGGTCCTGGTTCTTCATGCGGATCTCGGGCCTCATTCTCTTCTTCCTGGCCCTGATCCACTTCTCGCTGACGCACATCTTCCATGACGTGACCACAACGACGGTGTCATTTGTTGCGAAGCGCTGGGCGAACCCCTTCTGGAGGGTCTTCGACTGGCTGCTCCTGGCGCTCGGACTACTGCACGGGACCAATGGGTTGCGCTTCATCATGGATGACTACGTGCGCAATCCGCGCAAGCGGGCCGCCGTGAAGGCCTTCATGTACGTGCTCGCCGTTGCCCTTTTCGTCCTTGGAACGATCACCATTGTTACGTTCAAGGGAAACTTGGCGGGCTAGTCCGGGTCGAGGGTGCGGCGTTTAGCATTCTCTCCATCAACGGGCTGCACGTCGCCACTTTCAGTGCTCCCGTTCGTCCACATTTGAGGTGAAGGAATGGGTTGCATCAAGTCGGCGCGAGGGTCGCTGCTCGCGTTACTGTTGGTCGTGTCGCTGCTCGCCGCAGGGCATCTCGAAAGGTCTGCCGGTGGACCTAATGCTGCGAGCCGACACCAGGCTCTGGCTTCCGCGACGCTGACGGATCCATACACCACGGGGCAGACCGGAGCCGACGTTTCCTTCCCCCAGTGCCCCGACCCGTCCAGCTCGCAGCCCGGAGGAATCCAGTCATTTCCCACCAACACCGGCGTGGGCGTGGTTGGGGTCAACTACGAGCAGACCTATATCACGCCGGCAAATCCCGCCTATGACATGGTCGCCGCGGACGGAGGGATCTTCTCCTTCAACGCCCCTTTCTACGGCTCGATGGGCGGCACGCCCCTCAATAAGCCAATCGTCGGCATGGCCGCCACACCTGGAGGCAAGGGGTACTGGCTCGTCGCCTCGGACGGCGGGATCTTCAGTTTCGGCAACGCCACCTTCTACGGCTCGATGGGCGGCACGCCTCTCAACAAGCCGGTCGTCGGCATGGCAGCCACCGCTAACGGCGCGGGGTATTGGCTTGTCGCTTCCGATGGCGGCATCTTCAGTTTCGGAAATGCCACCTTCTACGGCTCGATGGGCGGCACGCCTCTCAACAAGCCGGTCGTCGGCATGGCTTCCACCCCTGACGGCAAGGGGTATTGGCTTGTCGCTTCCGATGGCGGAATCTTCACTTTCGGAAACGCGCAATTCCAGGGCTCGATGGGCGGCACGCCTCTCAACAAGCCAATCGTCGGCATGTCGACGGATCCTACGACGGGAGGGTATTGGCTTGTCGCTTCCGATGGCGGAATCTTCTCTTTCAATGCGCCCTTCTACGGCTCGATGGGCGGCACCACGCTCAGTGCGCCGATCGTGGGGATTGGCTCCTTTGGAACTGCGTTCCCCACGTGGAGCAATTCGTATGCGAAGAATCCCTGCCTCGGGTCTGAATTCCAGATGGCAAAGGCGACGGGCGCAAAGGTCTCCCTGTACGCGGTGGTTTGGTCGCCGTCTCCCCCAAGCTCCGGGGATGCGCAGCTATTCACAGGGCCCCAGGCCGTATGCGCGAAAACCGACCCGCTGTCGTCCACGGCGGCGTTTGACTGCCAGGCCTACGACTGGGGATACAACATCGCCACGGCGGATCTGTCCTATGCGGCGGCCCAGGGTGCTACCTCGAATGTCTGGTGGCTGGATATAGAGGCCCCTTATAAAACGACTTCAGCCATGCTGTGGGGGCCCAATACGACGGTGAATTCCAACGTCATTGCGGGGGCTATCGCGGCCTTTCAGGGCGCAGGCCAACAGGTCGGCATCTACTCGACCTACTATCAGTTCCCCAGGATTGCGGGGACGACCTACTCGCCTGGGCTTCCACTGTGGATCGCTACAGGTGACACCGTTGGGAACCTGCCCTGGTACTGCACGCAACCGGCCTTTACCTTCGGGGGCGGTACGCCCTGGCTAATCCAGGGAGCGCCGGCCCCGCAGACCGCGGGTTCGAACACCTACACTCTCGACACCGACTACGCCTGCTAATCCGGGCTCGTCGATCCGCCACCTTGCTCGCGGCGGTGGCACTCCCTGCAGAGGCCGATGATCGAGAAATGGTGGGCGCGCGTGAAGAACCCGAGCCGTGCCTCCAGCTCCATCTCCAGGCGTTCGGTCAGGTCATGCGGTGCCTCGATGATCGTCCCGCAGCTCTCGCAGACGAGGTGCTGGTGCAGGTTTTCCTCGAGGTGGTAGATCGCGCGCCCGTGGCCGAGATGAACATGCTCCACAACGCCGAGCTTCTCGAGAGCCTCTAGGGTGCGGTAGACGGTGGATAGATGGATGTCCGGGCTGCTGGCCTGAATGCGCTCGAAGATCTCCTCGGCTGAGACGTGCCCCTCGGAGTCGACTATTGCCGCTATAACCGCAAGCCTCGACGGAGTGACGCGCCCTCCATGCGTTCGGATCGCCTCCACGGTCCGCTCAAGAATGCCGTTAGCGGCGACTTGACCAGTACCGGCTGCGCTCATTGTGTCGCGGGCCTTGATTCGAAGCGGTAGCCGAGCCCCCGGACGGTGGTGATGTAAGTTGGCCGGGCGGGGTCGGGTTCGATCTTGGAGCGGAGGCGCTTTACATGCACGTCGAGCGTCTTGGTGTCACTGGTGTGGAACGGCCCCCACACCCGATCGACGATCATGTCGCGGGTCATGACGCGATTCGGGTTTGACATGAGCAGTTCCAAGAGCTCGAATTCCTTCAGTGGCAGTGGCACCGGCTTGTCGCTGACCCGCAGCTCGTGGCGCGCGGTGTCAAGGGTTATCGCGCCGATGCGCAGCATCTCCGCTTTGCCTCCCGTTGGCGGCTTTGCTTCACCTTCGCCATTGGGCGAACGTCTCAAAACCGCGCGGATGCGTGCCGTCAGTTCGCGCATCGAGAAGGGCTTGACGACGTAGTCGTCGGCCCCGACCTCCAGGCCTACCACTGTGTCCACCTCCGATCCGCGCGCGGTGACCATGATTATCGGCACCTGGCTTTGCGTACGAATCTCCTTGCACACGTCGATACCGGAAAGCTTGGGCAGCATAAGGTCGAGAAGAATCACGTCGGGGGAGGACTCTTTCCAGACGTCGATCGCCTCCCGGCCGTCTCGGGCGATAAGTACCCTCATGCCTTCCTTGGCCAGGCCAAGGGTAAGCGCGTCTATGAAGGACTCTTCGTCTTCGGCCACCAGCACGATGGTCTCGCTTTTTGTCACGCTTGCTCTCCGCTCGTACTCGGAAGGATGATCCTAAAGGTCGTGCCCGCCCCTTCTCGGGACTCCACCTCGACCATGCCACTGTGGTTGTTAACCGCGTGGCGCACGATGGAGAGCCCGAGACCGGTCCCCCCAGTCTGTCGTGAGCGCGCCTGGTCGACGCGGTAGAAGCGTTCGAAGATCCGCTCCAAGTCCTTCTGGGGAATGCCGATCCCGTGGTCTGCGACACTGATCTCGATCCGGCCGTCCTCGGTGTGGCGCAAGCCGACGCGAACCCAGGAGTCCTTGTCGGAGTACTTGATCGCGTTGTCCACGAGGTTGGCCACGGCGGAGCGCAGCTGGCGCCGATCAGCCTCGACAACGAAGGCCGATCCCTCGACCGCGAAGCCAAGTTCGACCCGGGCGGTGTCCGCTGCCGAGGTCATTTGCTCGACAACCTCGTGACATAGTTCCACAAGGTCGGTCTGCTCCTTGTGCGAAGCTCCCTCGGACTCGATCCTGCTCAGGTCGAGGAGGTCGTCGATGACTTTGGCGACCCTGAAGGTCTCGTTCTGAATCCGGTTGGCCAGCCGTTGCCTTACCGCGGGGTCGTCCTCGTAGGCCAGGGTCTCGGCCAGAAGCCCGAGCGCTCCGATTGGAGTCCTCAGTTCATGGCTCACATTGGCGACGAAGTCGCGCCTAATCGCGTCCAGCTGATTTCGTACAGTCAGGTCTTCGACGACCGTGACCACGGCGGAGGAGTCGCCGGCGGGCTTGGTGTGGATCACGAAGTCCCGCCTAGGGGGACCGAAGATCGAGAAGGAGTGTTTCTTGAAGCGCCCCCCGAGTGCGTCCGCTACCGCCTCCTCGATTGCCCGCATCAGTCCGGCTTCCTCATGGCGGGCCATTCCCAGGTCGCGAGCGGTGGCGTTCTCGAAGATCGATTCGCCGGTGTCGCGGTCGTGAATGAATACGGCCTGGGAGATGGCATCCAGCGCGCTGCCGAGGCAGGTTGCGTAGGATTCGGCGCTTCTCGCCGGTTTCGGGGAGTCCGCTCGAGATGTGGAGCTGTCAGGCGTCATGGGCATTTTCTTCTCCGGGCGATAACAACGAGACTACAAGGCGCCCGCGTCACGGCGCGGACGGAAACGAGCCACCACGATTGGTGCAAAATGAAACCTAATGAAAGATAACGAAAAATAAGGGAGTGTGCTATGGTGGCAATATGACGATCCCTCTAACCCCGATGCTTCCTTCCATCGCGCTCGATGTCAGTGTCACCCCCGACCTGAATGCGCTTCCCGGCGGTGCGGCGCTGCAGTCGATAGCGAATGGAGTGGCCGCGTGGGCTTTGGTCATTTCCTTGTTGGGGCTGCTCGTCGGTGCGGCAATTTGGGCCCTTGGCGCCCACTCCAGTAACTACCAGCAGACATATACCGGCAAGCGGACCCTGATCGCCTCGGCGCTCGCTGCCGTGCTTGTAGGCGCGGCGCCGGCACTCATCAACTTCTTCTTCCACCTCGGCCAATCGGTGCATTGAGGAACTGGGACGCCTGGGCATGACGACAGCCATTTCCTCGGCCTTCTCGGGGATCTTCTCTCTTTTCCTGGGCCACTCGCTGCTGGCCGCCGATCGCTATCTGGCCTTGCGGCTCGCTTCCGTAGCGAGCAGGTCCGGCGATCCCACACTTCTTTCCGGATGGTTCTCCGCCGGGATCCTCCGGCTGCTGCCCGGGGTGGAGCTCCTGGCCCTGATAGCCACCTTGGCCGCGGCCGCAATGGCTGCCTTTTCGCGCCAGGACCCATTGGGAGTCCTGCGCTCCCTTGCGGTGGCCATTCCTGCAGTCGGCATCTTCTCGGGCGTTGAAATAGGCGCGGTGGCACTCTTGGTCTCGGCTGCCGATGCGCTGGCGGCATTCGTGTTTCATGCATTCGCAGGCGGAACCGCCCTAGGGGCGCCGCTTTCCTCGGCTGAGCTCCCGATGTTGATCAACGTTTTGATGCTTGGGGCGTACCTGGCACTGGCATTATTCCTTTGGTTGGAGATTGCACTGCGCTCGGCTGCCATCTACATGTTGTGCGCACTACTGCCCTTCTTTGCGGCCTTGGCCGTTTACCGGGGTGCGCGGGTGGTCTTCTTCCGATCGCTGGCGGCCCTCGGCTCCCTACTCGTCATGAAGGTGCTGATCGCGCTTGGCCTCGGACTCAGTGTGGCCATTGCCTCCGCATCGGTCGCGAATCCGGGACAGATGGTCATGGCCATTGCCTGCCTGTTGGTAAGTGCGCTGGCGCCCGTGGTGCTCCTGAGGTTGTTCTCGTTCGACTACTTGCCCAGCCACGATCTCGAGCGGGGCTCGCGTCTTGCTTTGCGCGCCGCTTCGACCGCGTCGGCATACCTTGGCTCTCTCGGCGTATTGCCCGGAGAGGAAGGGGGCGTCGCTCAAGGCATTGCCGCCGTCCCGTTCGCGGAGGGCGACTCCAGTTGGGAGGGGGACGGGGACTTTGGTTGGCCGGCACCACGAAAGGAAGGCGGAGATGCCGAGGATTGAAGAGAGCCCGGTGTCCAGCAGGCTGTTTCGCTCGTCGTTCACGACGGGACTTTTCGGAATGGAAAGGCTGGAACGCGCTGTCGCAATGGCGGGTTTTGGGATCGGTGGCGCGGATCTGGCGCTCCACCGCGGGCCCGGTGATGGATTGATCGCCGGACCATTGGTGGCTTTGTTCGCATTGGCACTAGGGATAGTAAAGGTGCAGGGGGTATCGTTGGCGAGGCTGATCGGGCGCCTGTCCGCGTATTCGGCGCGCCAGCTCGGCCCAAGACGAGAAGTCGCCGATCCGACCGCGATGGGGGCCATTGCTTTCAAGGTGGCTTTCCCCCGCTCTCCCTACATCGAAGGTGCGTCGGACAGGGTGGAAC
>JAJYPE010000177.1 GCA_021795585.1 Actinomycetes bacterium
CCATGGGCACAAAGCACCTCAACGCTGCGATAGTTGGCATCGCATCCACACCCGGAGGTCATGGCTACTGGCTAGCAGCAGCAGACGGAGGCATATTCTCATTCGGCACGGCCGCTTTCTACGGTTCCATGGGCACAAAGCACCTCAACGCTGCGATAGTTGGCATCGCATCCACACCCGGAGGTCATGGCTACTGGCTAGCAGCAGCAGACGGAGGCATATTCTCATTCGGCACGGCCGCTTTCTACGGTTCTATGGGCGCAAAGCACCTCAACGCTGCGATAGTTGGCATCGCATCCAGGTAGCTGCGGCGCAACTGCATCGCAGCGACATTGGCTATCGGGGCCTTCGTCTCGATCAGGCCATATCTACTCATCCGTCCCTTGCATCTCCCCGATGGCGAATACGAATCGCGATTTCTGGGGCCCGCACGCCGCGTGCCGCCGAGCTAACCACTGCGCATGCTTATCAGCGACGCGAGGGACCGGGCCTCGACCAGAATGGCCTAGTCGAGCGACTCGTAGTCTCTAGTCTCTTCACATACCCGATCATCGGTTACCAAACTCGTTGGGCGTGATATCGTGAAGAAAGCGATGCCAGGTAATCCCAACCGAACGGTAGCCATATCCGAAACGGCTCGAAGGTTCCGGCTGGCAACCTGGAACGTAAACTCACTCGGCGCCCGTATCGAGCGCGTTGAGGAGTGGCTCGAATACGCTCGGCCTGACGTCCTGTGCCTTCAGGAGACAAAGATGTCCGATGAGTCTTTTCCCGCGCTGGAGTTCGCGGGCCTCGGCTACGAGGCAGTGCACCATGGAAATGGCCAATGGAACGGTGTCGCTATCTTGAGCCGGGTAGGCCTCGGTGGCGTCCGAAAGGCATTCACCGGGGAGAATCCCGACACGGTGGCTGAATGCAGGATCATTGCAGCCACCTGCCAGGGAATGAGAATTTTCAGCGTCTACGTGCCGAACGGGCGGAGTGTTGGAAGCGAGCATTACCAGGCCAAGCTCGCTTGGATGTCGCGACTTCGTGACGAGATCTCCGGCGCCTTCAAACCCGACGGCCTGGTAGCCGTCTGTGGCGACTTCAACATAGCGCCGGACGACCGCGATGTTTGGGATCCGCTCCACTTCGAAGGCTCAACCCACGTCACAGCAAGTGAGAGGGCAGCACTTAATGAGTTGCTGGACTGGGGCCTCGTTGACGTATTCCGCTCTCATCACAGTAACGGCGACTTGTTCACCTGGTGGGACTACCGCGGCGGAGGCTTCCATCGCCACCACGGCATGCGCATCGACTTGGTTCTCGCCACACAGGAACTGGCACGCAGTTCGACTTTCGCTCTCGTCGACCGCAATGCCCGTAAGGGCCCACGACCATCCGACCACGCTCCGGTCTTGGTCGACTTCGAACTCACCTGAGCAACACGCAGTCCGCACGAGGGGGCCTGCAGTTAGAAGTGCAAATCCACCACAGGGATAGCTGCGAGCCGCTCTCGCTCTTTCGCTATGAGTTCGCTCAATCCCCTTTGCGGCGCGTTCACGTTGCCCTTACTTGGCGCTCGAGCCATTGTTGCCAGATACGGCGACGGCGACCTCTTCACCCTCCGGCCACCGACTGTACGCACCTTCGACCATGAGCAGTGCAGCTGCAACTCGGCCCGCGTCATCGCCACATGCAAGAGCCTGCGTTCCTCCGCTCTAGCGGCTGCGGTCGTCGCGTGGCCTATTGGTACCAGTCCATCTTCCAGGCCAACAAGAAAGACGGCTTTCCACTCCAAGCCTTTTGCACGGTGAAATGTAAGCAGCTCCACCCCAGCCGTGCTCCCATCAACTGACGCCGATCGATCTGCGGCAGTGGCCAGCCAGCCGGCAAGGCCATCTGAGGTCGGAGACGGATCCTGCTGCTGATACTCCAGCGCGCATGACAAGAGCGCTCTTGCGGTATCGGGCTGCATGGGTCCTCGACGCAAACTGCTCTGGCCCCGATCCGAAAGAGCGCTTAGATGAGTCACGAGTACATCGAACGGGGTTCCGCCGGTTGCTCTCCCAACTTGGCCGGAACGCCGGAGCGCACGCTCGAGTCCGGCCAATGCTTCCGCCAGCGCTGGTGGCCCGACGACGCCGGAGGTTCTGATCGGGACGCGGGAGTCCACAAGAGCTTGCCTCACGTTGGCGAGCAAGGCATTGGTCCTTGCCAAGACGGCCAGGCGCTGCCATGCAATGCCGTCTTGGTGAGCCCCGCGCAGTGCCTGGGTGACTCCGAGGGCCTCCTCGGCCTCTGAGTCGTACGCCGTGATTACCGGTTCGGGACCGTCGGGCCTCATAGAAACAACAGGAGGCCGACCTTTGCGCAACTGACGCTCAGCCTGTTCGGCATCTGGAAAGGAACCGGCAGTCCCACGCGGCCGAGTAGAATCGGCAGTGCGTAGCGGTGTTTCTCTGGCGTGCTTGACTACCTCGTTGCCACCGCCCAAGTGAGCGATATCCCCGCCGGAATCGGTATCGACTCCCTGCGGACCCCCGGCTCCGTCATCTCCACTGTCATGATCTGCTAACAGCACCTTTGCTGAGGCTCCAACCACCTGCGGCGAGGAACGGTAGTTCTTCCTCAAGAAGACCTCCACTGCCCCGGGAAAGTGGTCGGTGAACCTGTTCATCAGCTCGGGATCGGAGCCGTTCCATGCATAGATAGCCTGGTCGGGATCTCCAACCACGAATAAGTCTCTGCGCCCCCCTAGCCACGCCGACAACAACCTGAACTGTGCCGGGTTCACATCCTGGAATTCATCTACGAAGAAGTGCCTGTATCGCCACCTGCGCGCGGCCGCGAATCCAGCATCCTGCTCCATCACGCTCGCGCACCGCTCGACCAGGTCATCCATGTCCAGAACGCCACGACGACGCTTCTCTGCCTCGTAGCGTTCGAATGCCGCCGCAACGTCAGCCAAGCGCACTGGCGGATGTCGGCCAGCAGCAACGGCCCTTTGAACGTACATTTCGGGCGCCACGACACGCGCCTTTGCCCACTCGATCTCCCGCGCTATCTCCTGCTCTAGACGACGAACGACACGATGGTCGATCTCTCTTGTCAAGGCAAGCTGTGTGTCGCCAGCGCGATCCACTTCGACCAAGCCCCGAGGCCCTGAATCAATGTTTCCTTCGAGCACTTCCCCGTCTGCTTCCAACGCGGCATCCGGTGCATACTGAGCACCCCGCACTGCACCCCGCGTGGCCGAAACAAGATCAATCTCCAGCTCCCGTACCACTTCGCGCAGAATCCTGGACTTGCTTGCCAGCACGTTCAAAGGTCTGATCCACCGGTCTGCCCAGAAGCGTCGGAGTTCCGCGAATGCGATCGAGTGAAACGTACCGGCCGTGACATCCCCCGGTACGCCAAGGGATGCAAGCCTCACGCGCAGCTCAGAAGCCGCCTTTCGGGTAAAAGTAAGAACGAGGGTGTGCTGTGGATCAGCCTTTCCTTCACTGACGCGCCTCGCTACACGGAGGGTGAGAACGCGAGTCTTGCCTGACCCAGCAGGCGCGACGACGCACAGCGGCTCGGCGTCATCGGCAACGGCCGCAGCCTGCTCCTTGTCAAGGCCCGCAAGGTCAAGATTGCCCATTCGCGATTACACTATATGAGAGGTGTGACTCTCATCGATCGAACCTGCGGTTTCAATCTTCTCGGCGATCTTCGAAAAGACCACGGAGCAGAGAGCGTTCCGGCGTTCCTGGTCGAACTTTCGAGCCGGTATGTCATCGGCCGTGGACTGGAAGAAAGCTCGAACGTTGCGGAGATTGCTCAGTTCGGGCCTTGACCCTAACGCCTATACATCTCGGCCCTGAGGGACCGAGCTTCCCTGCGCATTCCGGTAAGGGGAGGTATCCATCTGAGTGCTGTAGGCTGTCTGCGTGGTTCCGATCACCCCAACGACGACCCCGCTCGCTGCAGGCCGGGACTACCCCTACAACGAGTAGGAGATGCGAGCGTGGTCCCCGACGACGAGGCATGGCGGAACTACCTCGAGTCGCTGCGCTCGCCCAACGGGTTCGTCTGCGTGCGCTGCAGCGACGGCGTCCGAACGTGGCGAATGCCCGGCGGCTCGTGGTGGTGCGAGGGTTGCTCCACCCGTCACTCGGTGACGGCAGGGACGCTCTTCCGCCGGACGCGCACGCGTTTACCGTGTGGTTTGCCGCCGCGTGGTAAATGACGACGACCAAATCGGGCGTGTCGGCCAAGACCCTCCAGTGCCTTCTCGGTTTCGGCTCCTACCAGACGGCCGGGGCGGAGCCGGGCATGCGCGGCCGGTAACGCGCTGGTCGCAATGGCCGTGGAATCCTTCCCTCCCAGGGGTTTCGGGCGCTGCGGTCTTCAGGCGATCCCCAACGCCGATGCGGAGACACTGGAGCGGTTCCTCGACGACCATGTCGAGCCGGCCTCGGTCCCCATTGCCGACTGCCACAGCTCGTACCCAGCGGCAGCCAAGCGCACCTACGCTCACAGGCGCTTCGTCATCCTCGGGGCCCCTAGCCGTGGCTGACGAACGGTGGTACGCTAAGTCGGCATTTCCTGCAGAGGGTGCCCCAACGGCGATTGGCCACGCGCGAATCTCGGCGTCCCAACGGAATGGTACTCCTCGGAGATCG
>JAJYPE010000178.1 GCA_021795585.1 Actinomycetes bacterium
CTTCGGCATCGGCCAAGGTCTTCGACCCTCCCGAGATCCCCCCGCCGGTGTGCACCCAGCGGAGCATCACCATCGCCCCCTCGGTGGGCGCCCGCCACTTCCAGGAGCACCCCTTCGGATCGCCGAAGTGGGCCGAGACATACGCCAAAGGTCGCAACGCCGTAGAGGGGATGAACGGATACGTGAAGGATCCCAGCCACCAGGCACTGGCCGCTCCCGCCCGGCGGCGGGTGCGCGGGATCGCCGCCCAGAGCATCTTCGTGGCCATGCTGCTCTCCGCGGCCAACCTGAGAAAGCTGGCGAGCCTGGCCGAAAAAGGCGAGACCACACCTCGCAGGGCCAGACGGCGAAAAGAGGACATCGCCGACTACCGGCCCTCCTGAGCGGACTCCCGCAGCACCCCGGCAGACAAACCCCGAGGGCGGAGCCACCACCGAATCACCCCGAGCGGCCCGGAATCACCTCTTGGACCCCGCCGGAAGCCATGCCGGCGGCGCCGAGGTCGGCCCTAAACAAAAACGTCACACCGACGGTGCATCATGGTGATGCACTTTTGTCGGTGCGACATCGTCAGTTTTGTATGTAACCCTTGGTGGGCCCGGCGGGACTCGAACCCGCGACCAAGGGATTATGAGTCCCCTGCTCTAACCGACTGAGCTACAGGCCCGGATAGATACTACCGGCGCCTGCGCACCCCGAAGCGTGGAGACACAGGAGCCACCCGGACCGCCTGGACCTCAGCTCCGCCTAACTTTCAATAGGTGGACCTCAACGGTGACGTCGGCGAATACTTCGCCAGCAACAAGCACGGCCGTGACCAAGAGTTGATACCGCTGCTGAGCAGCGCCAACGTTGCCTGCGGTTTTCATGCTGGCGACCCGGTAAGCATGGCGGAAACCGTCGCGCGCTGCCTGGCGGCCGGAGTCTCGATCGGCGCCCACCCCTCCTATCCCGATCAGGCCGGTTTTGGTAGGCGCTACATGGAAATGACCTCGGCCGAGCTGCGCGCCGCCATCATCTACCAGGTGTCGGCGCTGGAGGGGACGGCGCGGGCGACCGGCGGCGCTCTGCGCCACGTGAAGGCGCATGGCGCCTTGTACAACCGCATGTTCGCGGACTCCTCGGAGGCACGCGCCTTCGTCGAGGCCATCGCTCAGCTGGACGACCGCCTCGTGATACTCGGCCAGCCCGGAAGCGCCGCCGAGGCGGAGGCGGAGCGCCTCGGGATCCGCTTCGCACGAGAAGGCTTTGCCGACCGGCGCTACCGCCAGGACGGTACCCTCACCCCTCGGGCCGTGGCCGGAGCGGTGATCGACGATCTCAACGAGCAGGTCGCACAAGCAGTGGCACTGGCCAGGGGTGAAATCTTCCGAGGTGCGGACGGGATGCTTCGACTGGACGTCGACACCATCTGCGTGCACGGCGACACGCCTGGTGCAGCACGGGCAGCACGGGCCATCCGCGAGGCGCTGGTCGGCGTCGGCCTGGAGATAGAGCCGCTTTGCTGAATTTCGGTCCCTTCGGAGAAGCTGCGCTTCTCTTCCGATCAGCGGACGCCGGGGAAGTCGAAGGCATCTGTTTTCGGCTCGCCGAGGATCCCCCGGATTTCGTGACCGACGTTGCATGCTCCAGCCACGTGGGGCTGGTCACCTTCGATCCATCCATGTCAGGGCCGGACGATGCCGAGGCAGCGGTGCGGAAAGCGGCCGCGGATGCCGCCGGAGCCCCCGTCCGGCCCGCTCGCGAGTTACGGATATCGGTCGTGCTCGACGGCGAGGATCTGGACGAGCTGCTGGAAGATGCCCATGCCGGCCTTCAGGAATTCGTGGAAGAACTCACCACCAGGCCCTTCCCAGTAGCCCATCTGGGATTCGCACCTGGCTTCGTCTACCTGGGAGGGCTATCCGAGCGATTTCGGCGCCCACGCAGGGACTTGCCACGCATGCGAGTGCCGGCGGGGTCGGTGGCCATCGGCGGAACGTACCTCGGCATTTACGGAGCGGCCTCTCCGGGGGGATGGAACCTGGTGGGCACGACTCACCAACATCTCTTCGACGAACACCGCGAGCCGCCGATGGAGCTGCGCCCGGGAGACACCGTACGTTTCACGGTTATCGGCCAACACGAGAAGGAGCCTCCTGTCCAGCAGGACGCCGCCGAAACAGACCCCACTACGCACCCGGCCCTGGAAGTTCTGGAGGCCAGCGGGGCGGCATGTATCGAGGACGGTGGAAGGAGCTGCTCGGGAATCTGGGCGGTTCCACGCTCTGGCGCCGCCGATCCCTGGGCGCATCACCTCGCGAACCTGCTAGCAGGCAACCCGCCAACAGCGCCGGCCATCGAAATCGCTCTCGGCCGGGTGAGAATCCGCACCCTGTCACCGCTCCATCTGGCCTCCGCCGGAGTCGGCCTCCAAATCAACCTGGACGGCCACCCGGTAGCGCCTGGCCATTGCTTTCCAGTCACGCAAGGCCAGCTAGTGGAAGTCACCGCCTCACCCGAATCAACTTACGGATATCTCGCGGTAGCGGGTGGTATCCACGCCCCGCGCTGGTTCGGATCAGCCTCCCATGACTGGCTTTCCGGATTCGGACCTCCTCTGCTCGCCAATGGGCAAACGCTTCGGGCGCTGCGGCCCGGCGCACCACCCAAGGACCACCTGCTGCCGAGCCGCCTCGAGCGGAGCCGGATCAGGGTCGTCAAAGGGCCGCACTTCGAGAGCTTCAGCGCGGAGGAGCGCAGCCTGCTTGTGCAGGCCGAGTTCACGATCGCAGGCGCATCGTCACGGGTTGGGGTGCGTCTCGCAGGGTCAGCCTTCCCGAAGCGGGAGGACCGAGCGCTCGCCGAGAGCGAGCCGCTCGCGCTAGGAGCTATACAGGTGCCGCCGGGCGGCGAGCCCATTGTCATGCTCGCCGACCACCCCGTCACCGGGGGTTACCTGGTGATCGCGACGGTCATCTTGGCCGACCTGGACCTGATCGCCCAGCCGCGCCCGGGCTCGGTCGTGAGTTTCCAATACGTTGATGCCGAGGATGCCAGGTCCGCTTATCGGCACCGGCTTGCTACTGAGCGGCGCCTCGCCGTGGGGAGCCGGCCCTTGGACGAGCTCAAGTCTACGGAGCACTGAGAGGACATCATTGGTGGCTGGATTCTGTGCGTGGGCGTTCCGGGCGCGGGCCGCCTGGCAAAGGAGAGCCTGCAGTAAGGACCACCAGCCACTCGCCCGACGCTAGCCGCGCTGGGAAATGCGGCCTGACCAGCCTTAGCCCTGGATGGGGAACCGGGCTCCGCGTAGCCCCTCCGCTGGTGGTCCGCCACAGCTCGCTGCCGAAGGCGGTCCCGAATGCACCTCCCGGCCCGGGCAGCCGCTCGAAGGTGGCTCCCGAATCCGCGGTTTGGACAAGAGCCAGGCGTTCCTTTCGGCGGCACGGAGCGAATCCCAGCAGCCACCGGTGCGCGGTGCTGGCCGCCGTGAAGGAAAGCGGGCACGAAACCCGCCGGAACCTCGGTTCTGGGCGGCAGCGTCGAGGCTGGCCCCGGTTTTGCGAAGTAGTGGTCGCCACCCTTGTAATAGAGGTAGAGGTGCCGGAGGTGCTCGATACGGCGCTCAAGCTCGCCGCACGGGCGAGTACAGCCTCGGCCACGACCGTCAGGCGGAAACCCGCTTGGGCATTTTCATGTGCCACCCCCGCACGGCATGACGGACCGCGTCAAGGCTACCCGCCAACCAGCCGGCCAAGCTCGTACGGCGGCCGGAACCTGAGCAAGTTCAGCCCAGCACCAGCTCGGCAATCTGGCGGATCGAGGAGATGCTGCCCCCGGTGACCAGCGTCGTGATCGCAGTCTCACGCCAGCGGTCCAGGTCGTCTCTCACCTTGGCAACGGGTCCAATGAGCGCCACGTCCTCGATCATGGACCTCGGTATGAGTGCCATCGCCTCCTCCTTGCGCCCCGATAGGAATGCCTCCTGGATCAGGTTGCACTCGCGCTCGTATCCCATTCGCACGAAGACCTCGGCGTGGAAGTTGATGTTCTTGGCGCCCATGCCCCCGATGTAGAGCGCCATCTGCGGGCGGATGGCGTCAGCTGCCTTCTCGATGTCGTCGTCGATCACCACCGGTACCGGGCAGATGACCTCGAAGGCGGCAGGATCACGACCGTCGGTACGCTTGGCGAATCCCTCCGCAAGCGCTTCCCGATAGAAGGTGTCGCTCTTGGGCGAGAACCAGAAGGGAAACCATCCGTCGGCAATCTCCGCAGCCAGTGCCACGTTCTTCGGACCCTCGGCGGCCAGGCAAATCGGGATATTGCTGCGCAGCGGATGGACAGTCGACTTAAGGGCTTTGCCCACGCCCAGCCCACCCGGATAGGGCAGCTGGTAGAACTCGCCCGCGTAGGAGACGGGCCCTTCCCTCTCGATCACCTTGCGCACCACCTCCACGTATTCCCGGGTGCGCTTGAGCGGCTTGGGATACGGCTGACCGTACCATCCCTCGACCACCTGGGGGCCGGAGGCCCCGATCCCCATGATGAAGCGTCCGCCGGAGAGGTGATCCATGGATATGGCTGCCATGGCTGCGGCAGTGGGCGTGCGCGCGGAGAGCTGCATAATGGCGGTTCCCAAGCGGATCCGCGTCGTCTTGG
>JAJYPE010000179.1 GCA_021795585.1 Actinomycetes bacterium
GGCTGCGCGCCGGCCTCACCGGCATTTCCGGGCTGCGGGTTGAACGGAGTTGGCGCAGGGCTGGCCAACATCGACCCGACCATGCCTATAGGCCCCTTGACCTGGGCCATCCCCATGTTGATGACGTCTCCGATAGGTCCGACCGCGTCGGTGATGGTACTCAGCGCGCCGTTCATCTCCGACTGCAGGCGTCCTCTGATCTTCTGGAATTCACTCCAGTACTTGCCTATGCTGCGCGCGGCGGCGGGAAGCTTGTCAGGGCCCAGCACCACCAGGGCCACCGCCACCACGATCACAAACTTGGTGGGGTCAAGATTGAACATACGCTCCAGGATAATTCGAATTCGGCCCCTGCGCAGAACCCTCCGTCGGGAGCCGTGCGCGAGCGATCCCCCTCGAATGCGGCCAACTATCCTGTGGCCGTAGACGAGTCGAGCCTGGAGTGCTGATGCCGGTCATTTACCTGGTGCGCCATGGACAGACGGATGCCTTCGGTGACAAGGACCCGGGCATAACCGCGCTGGGACAGCGCCAAGCGGAGGCCGCCGGCGCAGAGTTGATCCGCCGCGGTGCCCGCCGTCCGCTCCTCGTGAGCGGCGCACTCCGGCGCCAGATCGAGAGCGCTCGCGTCATCTCTTCCGGTACGGCGATCCCCCTTGCAACACCGGCGGAACCCCGCTTCAACGAATTCGATCACCAGGCCATCCTGGCAGCACACTCCCAGATGGAGACGCTGGAAGGCAGGGACAACCGCGTTGTACAGGCCGCCCTCGATGAAGCCCTGACGGCTTGGATCTCGGGCCCGGGAACGGAATGGCAGCGCTTCGTGGACGGTGCGGCACGGGCGCTCGACGACGTGTTACGCCGGACCAGCGAGGGCCGGGACGCGGTGATCGTAACCTCGGGGGGCATTATCGCCGCGCTGTGCATGCGCGCGTTGTCCGCGACGCCAAGCTCGTTTGTGGCGCTAAATCGGATGGCCGTCAACGCATCCATAACAGTGCTTGTGGCGGGGTCGAGCGGGATTCACCTGCTCAGTTACAACGACCACGCGCATCTTCGCGGCGAAGCTGACCTGCTCACCTACCGCTAGGCGGGAAATTACTCCTCGCGCTTGCGCGCCGACTCGCTCAAGCGCTCGAAGAATGAGCCGTCGGCAAGCTGATAGTGGAATTGCATCAGCTCGTCGTAGGAGATGGGCTCTCCGTCGTGGTCCTCTTCCAATTCTGCCGGCAAGCGCCAGAAGCTAAGAGCGACCCCCGCGGAGACCAGAATGTCGACGACCGCCTTGTCCGCCGGCTTGGAAACCCTGACCGCGCAGGCAGGGCACCGGAAGTTGTAGGACGCCTGCCCGTCGGTCGAGCAGACCAATACCCGAATATCCTCCAGGGTGAGCTCGACATCTCCGCACGTCGGGCAGCTCGCCTTGATAAGCGGCATCCGGAGTCCTTTCCATGCCCTGCATCAGAAAAGGTGGTGCAGGCGGCCACTTGCCGTCAATATCTCATCGACACTCTTAGTGAGCGACTTGAGTGGGACGGAATGGCCGGCTAGAGGACCGCGAACCGGCTGAATGGATAGAAGCGCAGGACTACTTTGCCCACGAAGAGGCTCCCGGGCACAGGGCCGAAGTAGCGCGAGTCGTACGAATTACCCCGGTTGTCCCCCATTAGGAAGTATTCGCCCTTGGGTATCGTCTGACGCTTGAGGTGGTATGTCAGGTCACCGGGCGGCAGGTATGGCTCCGAAAGCATCTTGCCGTTTATGTACACGTGCCCCTTGCTCGACCAGATCGTTTGGCCGGGCAGGCCGATAACCCTCTTCACCAGATCCTCGATGCCGGGGTCGACGGTATCGGCAGCCGGCCGGCGGAAGACGACGATATCGCCCTCTCGAACACTCCCCAGATCGAAGGCGAGCTTTGAGACCACGATGCGGTCCCCGACCTGCAGTGTCGGGATCATTGATCCGGAGGGAATGAAGAAGGACTGGAAGACGAAAACCCGGATGAGCACGGCGACCGCAACCGAGATGACTACGGCAAACAGGTTCGGTCCAAAGATGCGCCGAAGGCCACGTTTGCGCGCGGTTTTAGCCCCCGATTCCTGCGCAGTCTTCTCGATCGTCAAGCGGGAACTCCCTCCGCGCCTCTGCAAATGCACCCGGCGCGGCACCAGTCGCCGGCTTACAGGCTGTCTATCAGCTTATCCACCCGGTCGTCCTCCGAGCGGAAAGGGTCCTTCAGCAGGACCGTGCGCTGGGCCTGATCGTTGAGCTTGAGGTGCACCCAGTCAACCGTGAAGTCCCGGCGCTTCTCCTTGGCCCTCTTGATGAACTCGCCGCGCAGGCGCGCGCGGGTCGTCTGGGGCGGGACTTCGACGGCCTTGTCTATCGCCCCGTCGTCGACGATCCGCTCGACCAAGTTGCGCCGCTGCATGCGGTAGAAGATGCCCCTGTCGCGGGAGACGTCATGATACTGGAGGTCGATGAGCGAAACCTGCGGATGACCCAGGCCCACCTGATTCTTGGCCATGTAGGACTCGATCAGGTGATGCTTTATCACCCAGTCGACCTCCCTATCCAGACTGAATGGATCCCGGCGCAAGTGGTCCAGGACGTAGGTCCACATGTCGAGCGCCCGGCTCTCCTCCGCAGGCAGCCCTTGCTGCTCCCGGTACTTCTGGGCACGTTCGCAGTACTCGGACTGTATGTCGAGTGCGGAGAGCTCCCTGCCGTTGGCCAGCCGAACCCTCCGGGCACAGGTGAGATCGTGGGAAATCTCCCGGATGGCCCGGATCGGATTCTCGATGCTGAAGTCCCTGAGCACCACCGAGGGATCCTCGAGCATCCGCAGCATGATGGCCGCAGTCCCCACCTTCAGATAGGTGGTGTACTCGCTCATGTTGGAGTCGCCGACGATCACATGGAGGCGTCGATACTGCTCGGCGTCGGCATGAGGCTCGTCGCGCGAGTTGATGATCGGCCGGCTTCGCGTCGTTGCGGAGGAAACCCCTTCCCAAATGTGCTCCGCGCGCTGCGAGATGGAAAAGACCGGCCCCCTCGCGGTTTGCAGCACCTTTCCCGCACCCGTGAAGATCTGGCGGGAAACCAGAAAGGGAATCAGCACTTCGGTGTAGCGGGCGAAGTCGTCCGCCCTCGTCGTCAGGTAGTTCTCGTGGCACCCGTAGGAATTGCCGGCCGAATCGGTGTTGTTCTTGAAGAGGTAGACGGTGCCGCGGATCCCTTCCTCGCGCATGCGTGCCTCGGCTGAGAAGACCAGGCCCTCCAGAATGCGCTCTCCGGCCTTGTCGTGCGCGACCAGATCGGAAAGCGAATCGCACTCCGGGGTGGCGTATTCGGGATGCGAACCCACGTCCAGGTAGAGCCGGGCGCCGTTCTCCAAGAAGACGTTTGACGATCGGCCCCACGAGACCACCCGCCGAAATAGATAGCGTGCCACCTCATCAGGGCTGAGCCGGCGTTGACCACGCAACGTACAGGTCACGCCGTACTCGTTCTCCAGCCCGAAGATCCTCCGCTGAAGTGCCACATTGCCGCCTTAGACGCTCGCCTAGCCGCAATCTAGCTGACTACGGCTCGCTGGCGGCTGCAGGGCTAACCCGCCAGCAACTCTGCGAGCTCCGCGGCGCTGAGGCGCCGGAAAGTCCGCCTGCCATTGGAATCCTCGAGCACTGCGGCCTCGAGATCCCCTTCCGAGATAACGCGCTCGGGACCCGCCAGCGCTGCTACCGCCGCCTTGAGAGCCGCCGATAACGACATCTGGTCCGAATAGGCCTCGCCGAACCTGCGCGAGATCGCCTCGGAATCGCCACCGAGCACCGTGTACCGGCTCTCATCCATCACGGTCCCGTCATAGAGGATGTGAAAGAGTTGGCTCTGCCCATGGTGATTGCGCCCGAGTTCGGCTACAAGGATCTCCACCTCCAGGGGCTTCATTTCGTGAGTGAACACTTGCCCGAGGTATGAGGCGTAGACGTTGGCCAACGAGCGGGCATCGACATCGTCACGCGAATACGCATAGCCCTTGGTGTCCGCGTGCCGCACGCCCGCCACTCGCAGCTGGTCGAACTCGTTGTACTTTCCGACTCCGGCGAAGGCTATGCGGTCGTAGATCTCCGAAATCTTGTGAAGCGACTTGGAGGGGTTCTCGGCAAAGAGAAGGATGCCTGCGGCGTAGATGCATCCGATGAGGCTGCGTCCCCTGGCGATGCCCTTGCGAGCGTAGTCCGCCCGGTCCTTCATCACCTGCTCGGGCGCTACATAGAAAGGCATCGACATTATTGGCCCCCTCCGATCCCTCTCCGGGCCTCCAGGACATTCCGGGCGATCTCTTCCAACTCGTCGTCAGGGGCAAAGGCGAATCCCGCATCGGTTATGGTGGCCACCACCGGGAAGATTCCGCGGTGCAGATCGGGCCCGCCCGTCGCGGAGTCCTCCTCAGAGGCCTCTACGAGGGCCGATACGGCCAGCTCGATTGCAGCGCTCCGCTCGATTGGCGCGCCCTTCAGGCCCGCCTTGATGGTGCCCTTGGCATCCCGTCCGCCGGATCCCGTAGTCTGGAACGCCACCTCCTCGTACTTGCCGCCGGTAATGTCGTAGGCGAAG
>JAJYPE010000180.1 GCA_021795585.1 Actinomycetes bacterium
CCCCGTAAAAAAGCACATTCGCTCCACGTCCACCAAGTTGGGCCCCGCGCAGTCCGCCAACGGCCGACCCATGGCACAAATGTCAGGAAATCCCCCGACATCCTCAAGGCGTCGCACCTCACGGCCGAAATTTGAGAGGAACGTGAAAGTTGGATTCTAGGATGCGCGACTCCCAGGGGCTGGCGAACAGCCGGCACAGAAGCGCGCTGAAGGCATATCGGCAAGCCCTTGCCACCTATTGGAAGCGGGTTTCACAGCCATGAGTAAGGGAGATCTGAGACGCTGGCTGTTGCGCGGGGGCGTCACCCGCTGGCTTTTCGACGCTCCAACTTCGCTTCCACTTTCAACAGGGTCGATGGGCATGTGGGCCGCAAGCCTCTGCCTGACGGGCTCCCTCCTGGGACTGGTGGTCACCCTGCTGTTGCCACACGCCACCCAGTACGGACTGAACCTCACCATTAACGGGCTCCTGAGCGTCGTCGCTCTGGTGCTCGTCCTCAATTCGGACAAGATCGGGAGGATCGGCGCCAACACCCTCGTGGCCGTAGGCACGTTAGCCATCACCCTTCAGATCGCCACCGGGCACGGCATGGACCCCGCCATCCTCGCCTGTCTCCTCTACGCCTGGATCGCCGTCTACGTCTTTGCGTTCCTGTCAACGGCGGAGGCAATCACCCACATCGGATTCATCGCCGTCTGCTACACGCTGGCGCTCGCCTTCGGCCAAAGGCCCAGCGCGCCTCTCGCTGATTGGGTGCTCACGCTTTCCACGGTGCTTGTCACCTCGGGAGCGGTTGGTTATCTCAGCTACCAGCTGCGCAAGCAGGCGATCACCGACAGCCTTACCGGCATCCCCAATCGCAACGGCTGGGAGGTCGCTTTCGCGCGGGAGATGTCCAGGGCCCGGCGAAGCGGCTCGGCAATCGTCCTGGCGATCTTCGACCTGAACGACTTCAAGCAAGTGAACGACCTTTACGGACATACCGTCGGCGACCGGGTCCTGGTCGAGACCGGCAGCGCCTTGCGCGCCGCGCTTCGCCCCTACGACCTGGTGGTCCGATGGGGAGGTGACGAGTTCGTGGTGTTGGCCCTCCTCAACCATCCTGCGGAGGGGGGCCCGCTCATCGACAGGCTCGTACGAAGCGTTAGGACAAACTCCTCGCTTAGCTGCGGTGCGGTTGTCGCCTACCCGGGGGCCGGCGACGCACACGAGCTCTTGGCGCGCGCCGATGAGGCTCTGTACCGCGCAAAGGACAGTCCCGGGGTCGAGTACTTGCTGGAATCCTTCAGCGACTCCTGAGCGATGGGAGGCTCCCGATTTTCAACACAGCCTTCCGCCACCCGCCAGAGGCCCCCTCGTTTTGCCTTCATGGTTTGTGAGGTTTTTCCAGCCGCCGGTGCAGCGGGTGCTCGCGTCACGTCCCTAGCCGGCATATGCCGCAATGCACCCGTCTTGGCCGGGTGGCGCCCAAGTCTCCTGCCGTACGTAGCATGGAGTCCGAATGAGAGCCTTGGCGGCGTGCCATGAGTCAAGGGCGGCCCCAAGAGTCGCTGGGTTCCAAGCCACCCTCGGGCGCTAATGGTGCCGGACCTCCTGGGAGCCGCCGGCAATGGGGCGGACTTCAGTTCCTACCGGGGTGAAGGTCTTCTGAGGATATCGGAGCACGCGCCCCGGCGTTTCGGCACGGTTGGAGTAACCGATCCGCCGGGAGTGTGGAGCTGTCCAACGACCGGACTCGAAGTGGAAAGGGAGCTTGAAAATGTCGAATCCGGATGGGGGCGGACTGGAAGATGAACACGTGGCCGGCTACGCACGCTCCTTGGGACTCCCCGGCCTGATAGACATCCACGTCCATTTCATGCCGGACAACGTCCTGCGAAAGGTCTGGGCGTATTTCGAAAGCGCCGGACCTTTGATCGGATCGAGCTGGCCCGTCGCCTACAAGCTGCCGGAACCCGAGCGCCTCGACAGGCTGGCGTCATTCGGGGTCGTTCGCCATGGCGCCCTGAACTACCCGCATAGACCAGGAATGGCCGAATGGCTCAACCATTGGAGCCAAGAGTTCGCCGACGTGCACCCCTCGAGCTTCCGGTGCGCCACCTTCTATCCCGAGCCTTCCGCCGAACGCTACGTCAAAGAGGCCATCGAAGGCGGCGCCCAACTCTTCAAAGCGCACGTCCAGGTCGGCGCTTATGACCCGCGTGACGCTCACCTGAAGCCAGTGTGGGGCATGCTCGCTGAATCCGGAGTGCCGGTCGTGACTCACTGCGGTTCGGGACCCACGCCGGGTGTCCACACCGGAATCGGGCCGATTAGCGAGGTCATGGGGGCAAATCCCGATCTCACCATGATCATTGCCCATCTCGGAACCCCGGAGTACGAGGAGTTCCTCGATTTGGCTGCGCGCTACCCCAAGGTTTACCTCGACACCACGATGGCCTTTACCCCCTTCACTGAGAGCATGTCACCGTTTCCTCGCCACCTGCTCCCACGCTTGGCCGACCTCGGCGATCGGATCCTGCTGGGAAGTGACTTTCCCAATATCCCCTACCCATATGCGGTCCAGATTTCCGCCCTCGCAGAATTGGGCCTTGGGGATGACTGGACGCGCGCGGTTCTATATGGAAACGCGGCGCATTTGATGAACGTATAACGCGTTCGAGGGCCCCGGGGCGGCTGCACCAGGATTATCCCCTCACCTGGGATATGATCTCATACTGGTTTGGTCATTTCCAACCTCGGCCAAGGAGTGAGATTGGATCGCTCAAGCCCGCTTCCGCTGTGGGCACAGCTTCTGGAAGATCTGCGCGAGCGGATAAACACCGGTGAATTCGCGGAGCATTTCCCGACCGACAAGGAGATGATCGAGCAATATCAGGTCTCCCGCCAGACGGTGCGAGAGGCAGTACGACGCCTTGAGCAGGACGGGGTCGTGGTACGAAGGCGCGGCCGCGGCACGAGCCTGACTGAAAAGCGCTTCTTCCAGCAGCTCGGCACGGTCTATTCGCTTTACCGCGAAATCGAGAAGATGGGCCACGTGCAGGGCTCGAAAATTCTGGCGCAGGGCAGCATGAACGACGCCGCCCTTGCTCGTGAGTTCGCAGTTCCCGACGATCACCCGTTTTTCCACCTCGAGCGAATCCGCTTTGCCGATGGTGAGGCCGTCGCGATCGACCGCGTGGTAATTCCTATGAAATTCGCCGCCGCCCTCACCGAGGCCAACTTCGAGCACACCGGCTTGTACGACGAGATGGAGCGGCGCGCAGGCATCGTGCCAACCACGGGCGAGGAGCGCCTTACACCGGTCATACTCTCCCGCGAAGAGGCGAGCCTGCTCGACTGCAGGGAGCCGACGGCGGGCATGCGCATACAGCGCACCACCTACTACGGCGGCGAAAAGCTGGAGAAGCGCGAGACTGTGGTGCGGGGGGACCGCTACTGCTTTGTATCGGTCTTCGACTCGTCAAAGAACGAGCAGTCGTCGAATATCACGGCCGCCGAGTACGACGCGGGACTGTAAAGAGTCGACGGATCCTTCAGAGCTGGCCAAACGCCTCTGAATTTTCGACGTAGCGCTCCATCCTCTTTCGACCCCGCGCGCCGAGTTCAGTGGTGACCAGAGTGATCATCGCTTCTACGATCGCGATGGTGGGGACCATGCTGGAGAATTGCGACGGACCTCCGATCGAGGCGTGGAAGACGATCTCCGCGTTGCCCGCTGCGGGTGAGAGGTACGGGTCGGTCAGCAAGATGGCCGTCGAACCCTGCTGGGAGGCAATGCGCACGAAGGTTACAGTGTCCGGCTGGTAACGGCGAAAGTCGAAAGCCACGACAATGTCGCCCTTGCCGGCATCCAGCAGCGCATTGATTCTTTCGGCAATGCCCTCGCTCACGTAAATAACGTTGGGGCGCAACACCTGCAGCGACCACGCGAGGTGCTTGGCCAGCGCGGAGGATACCCTGCCGCCGATGACGAATACGCGCCGCTTGGAGTCGGCCAGCAACCGCGCAGCCTTGGCGAATTCCGCAGGATCCACGGCGGAGAGTGAGCGCATCATCCCCTCGGTCATGGTGTTGGCCATGTCCATAAGGCCGGAAGCCTCGGGCGAAGGAAGCTTGATCGCAGTGGGAGGCAGCAGTCGCTCCTGCAACTCCTTTTGCAGGGTCGCCTTGAAGGAGGCAAAGCCATCAAAGCCGAGCTTCGTGACCAGCCGGGTGATGGTCGGCTCCGAGACGCCCGCAGAGCGGGCAATCGTCGAGATATTGCCCAGGCCGGCCACCGGATAGTTCGACAAAAGCACCTCAGCGACCTTAAGCTCCGCCTTGGAAAGGCTGGCGCGCATGCGGTGCAACGACGTGGCCACCGTCGTCTGTCCGTTGTCCCCTATCATGGGTACCCCCTCAGGCATGGCCACGTACCTTGCGCCCAACATCTTCCCACATAGGGAGGGTGCCACCGCGCCCTAAGCCGTGCGGTCCCCGGTTTTGACTCAGTCCAAAGGTAGTGCCTTCGGGAGGATCGGGCCGCTAACCGTAATCCGTAAGAACAGTTACTTACGCTACTAACTTTGAAAGTGCTGTAACATCTAATTAGCGATATATTGCCGGTCACCGC
>JAJYPE010000181.1 GCA_021795585.1 Actinomycetes bacterium
CCGATCTCGGTGTGGATGCGGTGCCCCGCGACGGTCGTCGACTTCACGGGGAGGAAGGTATCCAATCCCACCGAGAGCTCGACGCTCACCACCTCGGCGCCGGCAGCTCGGATGCCATCCAGCACAGACTCGTCAAGGTGGAGGCCCGCAGTCGGCGCTGCGGCTGACGAGGGTCTCTCGGCGAAGACCGTCTGATAGCGCTCGGGGTTCGCCAAGGGCTCCTTGATATACGGAGGAAGCGGGGTCTCACCGAGGCGCTCGATCGCCCCCGCGTCGGCCAGCTCCACCGTGACCTTCACAGGCGAGTCACCCGAGCGCTCCTCGCGACCTACGACTGCAAGCACTTCGGCACCGGCCGGATCAAAGAATCGGCTGCCGGGAACCACCTTGCGGCTCGGGTTACACAGCACGAGCCAGACTCCGGCCGAGCGTTCCTCCAGGAAGAGAAACTCCACGCGTCCGCCACTTTCCCGATGCAGGGTCACCCGCGCCGGCATCACTCTGGTGTTGTTGACCACCACGACCTCGCCAGGCTGCACCAGATGGGGCAGGTCAAAGACGTGGCGATCAGCCAGGGCGGTTCCGGTCGCGTCCAGCAGACGCGCCGAGGAGCGCGGCTCCACGGGATGTTGGGCGACCAGGCCTGGGTCCAGCTGGTAGTCGAACGCGGCCAGCTCGTCTACGGCATCGCCGGGGGCGGGTCGGTCAAACATCTCGATCAGAGAGTCTAGGTCCACCCCCGTGAGTGCGCCTCTGGAGTCAGGTCTGCGGAAACCCGAAGTCGACGCCCGGCATCCGCTCGTCCGCCCAGCGCTGGGTGACAACCTTGCCGCGGGTGTAGAACTTCACGCCTTCCTCGCCGTGGATGTGCGTGTCGCCAAAGAGCGAATCCTTGTTGCCACCGAAGGAGTAGTAGGCGACCGGAACCGGGATGGGCACATTGATACCGACCATTCCCGCCGTGATCTCGTCCTGGAAGCGATGGGCCGCCGAGCCCGAACGGGTGAAGATCGCCGCGCCATTGGCATAGGGGTTCGAATTCACCAGATTGATCGCCTCGTCGGAGTCCTTGGCCCGCACGATGGACAGCACCGGACCGAAGATCTCCTGCTTATAAAGTTCCATCTCCGGCGTCACCCGGTCCACAAGGCTCGGGCCCAGGTAGAAGCCGCTTTCCTTGGTGGAGGCGTGATCGCGTCCGTCGACGACGACCGTTGCGCCTTCGGCCGCGGCGTTGGCGACGAACCCGGCCACCCGATCGCGATGCTCGCGGGTGACGAGAGGCCCCATGTCGATACCGTCCTCCTGGCCGTAACCGACCCGGAGATCGTCCAGGCGAGCCACGATCTTCTCGAGTAGCGGCTCGGCGGACTCCCCTACCGGTACCAGCACGGAGATCGCCATGCACCGCTCGCCGGCGGAGCCGTAACCCGCGGAGACCGCGGCATCGGCGGCAGCATCGAGGTCGGCATCCGGAAGAACAACCATATGGTTCTTGGCGCCGCCGAGTGCTTGGACCCTCTTGCCCTGCTCCGCCGCCCTGCGATAGATGTAGGAGGCGATCGCGGTTGAGCCCACGAAGCTCACCGCTCGGATCCCGGGGTGATCCAGAATCGCCTCGACGACCTCCCGATCGCCCTGTACCACGTTCAAGACGCCCTCAGGGAGGCCGGCCTCGCTGAAAAGCTCGGCCAGGAGCAGTGAGGTGCTGGGGTCCTTCTCCGAGGGCTTGAGTATGAAGGAATTACCCACCGCGACGGCCACCGGGAACATCCACATGGGTACCATGGCGGGGAAATTGAACGGTGTGATTCCGGCTACGACGCCGAGCGGCTGGCGGATCGAATAGGTGTCCACCCCGCGCGAGACCGATGCGGAATACTGGCTCTTTTGCACCTGGGGAATTCCGCAGGCGAACTCGACCACCTCCAGGCCTCGCCGCGCCTCTCCGGCCGCGTCTGCCAAGGTCTTGCCGTGCTCCTCGGAGATCGCCTTCGCGATCTTGCCGATATTGCGCTCGAGCAGCTCACGGTAGGCGAACATGACCCGGGCGCGCTGGCTGAGCGGCGCGCGCCCCCAGCTTTGAAAGGCTTCCGCCGCACGCCGAACTGCGCTGTCCAGCAGCGCAGCGTCCCCGAGGTGCACTTCGCCGGCGACCTCGCCCCGGCCCGGATCGTAGACGGGAAGGCGTCGAGCCCCCTCGGGCGTCACGATTTTGCCCCCGATGTAGTGGCCGATCTGCTTTGTCATAATGACCCTCCTCCGACTTCCATGATGCTCGACTCTGCGAACTAGAGGTTTGCGGCCGCGGCCAGCGACTCGACCAACGCGTCCACGCCCCTGTCCGCCTCGGCCCTGCTGATGGAAAGAGGCGGGGCGACGCGCAGCACGTTTCCGGCGATGCCACCTTTACCGACCAGCAGCCCGCGTGCCTTGGCCTCCTCCTGGGCCCTGGTGGCCAGTTCGGGTGCGGGCTGTACCGTGCCGGGCTGCGCCAGCTCGACGCCGATCATCAACCCCTTGCCACGCACTTCGGCGACCACCGGGTTGCCGGCGCACTCCGAGCGGAGCCTGTCGATCATGTGGCTTCCGACCTTGAGGGCGTTCTGCTGCAAGTCGTGGTCGAGCAGGTATTCGAGGTTTGCCAGGGCGGCTCGCGAAGCGAGCGGCGTACCTCCGAAGGTCGAGATCGACGAGCCCGGCATGGCATCGATTATGCCGCCGCGGCCGACCACGCCGGCCATGGCCATCCCGTTGCCCAGGCCTTTGGCAAAGGTGATGAGATCCGGGGTTATGCCATGAGCCTGATAGCCCCAGAAGTTCTCCCCGGTCCTGCCCCAGCCGGTCTGGACCTCATCGGAGATGTAAAGAATGCCGTGCCGGTCGAGCACTTCCTTGATGGCGCCGAAGTACCCGTCAGGCGGAAGCGCAAAGCCCCCGACCCCCTGCACGGGCTCGGCAATGAGCGCGGCCACCTGTCCGGAGACTGCAGTGCCGAGGAGGTCCTCAAGGTCGGCAACTCCACGGGCGATGTACTCCGGGTCCGACAGGCCGGCCAGGTTGCCCCTTATCCGCGATCCACCCAGGATGTAGAAGACTTGGAAGGGCGACAGGTTGGTGGCGGCATAGCCGGGGTTCGCCGTCACAGCCAGGGCCGAGAAGGAGCGGCCGTGATAGGAGTTCCGCACCGCAAGGACTTGGTTCGACTGGCGATAAGCAGTGGCAAAGAGCATGGCGGCGTCGTTGGCCTCGGTGCCAGAGGTGGTAAAGAAGACCTTGGCGTCCGGGATGCCCGAAAGTGAAGCAATCCGCTCCGCTAGCGCGACCATCGGCTCGATGAGATAGAGGGTCGAGGAGTGGATCATCTTGCCCGCCTGGTCGCGGATGGCCTCCACGACCTCGGGAACCGCGTAGCCGGTCATGGTCGTCAGGATTCCGCCGAAGAAGTCGAGGTATCGCACCCCGTCCTGGTCGGTGACGTAGCATCCCTCACCCGAAACCAGCTCGATCGGCTCCGAGTAGTAGAGGCCAAGCCACTTGGGCATGACGGCCTTGTGACGGCGATGCAGCTCACTGTGAGACATTGTTCCCCCGCTTGATAGAACGGCAATGCTCCCAAAGATAGCGCAAGCACGGTCATTTTTGTTCGGTACTTTATGGTATTTTTGTATCAGTACAAACATTGGAGCAGTCAATGATTCTCGAGCTCACGAGTGCCGACTTCGGGGGCGAGCGCGGGGCGCGCGACATCGCGCAGAGAGTCGACGAAATCGCCGGCGCACGCCGCGCAGCGTTCGGGACCAAGCTCCCTCCGATCCGCACCCTTGCCCGTGAATTGGGCGTCAGCCCCACAACTGTCGCCGGCGCCTACCTTGAGCTGGAGCGCCGAGGGGTGGCCAAGGGCCAGGGTCGGGGTGGGACAGTGCTGGTGCGGCGCAATCCACCGCTGGGAGCAGCACGCGTGTTCCACATGTTCCCGGAACAGTCCAGCCCTGCCACTCACGACCTGTCCACCGGCTTCCCGGATCCGCGCCTCCTCCCGGCACTCGACCTGAAGGCGCTGTCCGCCGCCGCCGCCGGAAGCGAGGCTCACAATTACCTGAACCGCCACCTGGCCGAGGAGCTCGCGCCCGTGCTGGCCAAGCTGCTGGAGGTCGAACCGGAGAGCCTGAGCGTCGTGAACGGCTCCCTCGACGCCCTGGATCGCCTGCTCGGCCAGGCATGCGTCGCGGGCGACCGGGTGATCGTGGAGGACCCCGGCTTTCCACCGATATTCGACCTCTTGGATGTGCACCGGCTCGTGCCGGTGCCGGTTCACTCCGACGCCGAAGGCGTAGATCCGGATTCGCTCGCCACTGCCCTGGAAAACCGTGCCCAGGTGATGATCTGGCAGCCCCGTGCGCAAAATCCCACCGGCATCTCCACCAGCGGCCGGCGCTCAACTGAGCTGGCCACCCTGCTCGGGCAATCCAGGCCGATAACCGTCATCGAGGACGACCACTCCGGCCTGGTCTCCAGCGCTCCACGGGTGACTATGCGCGGGCTGGTTCCCGGCCCCGTGGCCACGGTCTACGGATTCTCCAAGTCCCACGGCCCGGACC
>JAJYPE010000182.1 GCA_021795585.1 Actinomycetes bacterium
GCAAAGCCGGTCGACTCGTTGGTCCTAAAACTCCTCGACCTGCTGCCTGCGCGAGATCGGGGCGTCTCTTCGCAGATGCCGTTCTTTGACGGCCTCACCTCAACCGACAACACTGCATCTTTGCACGACCCGCTTTCCGGTGCCACCTGGCTCCACGATTGAGGATTCCTGGCGCATCGCTTACTGGAAATGGTGCGCTGGTTCGAGGAACTTTGTGGCCTGCACCAGCTCGACGCGTATCAACCTTTGGCGCGGATAACCGAGGTTCCATCGCAAACACCGTCGGTACCAGCAGCAGCTTGGTAGCCCAAGTCCGCAATGCGCTGCTTGGGGACGCCGATACATACGAGGGTGTTCGCCCTGAACTCCGGCGACGGCCAGCCGGGCTCCGAGGACTGGCAATTTCGGGGTCGGGCGACAATGGCGCCGCTGGCCGTTCGGCTGCTAATGTGGATGGAAATCGTCGCCGACAGGAGAGACGTGTCAGCTGAAATGGCGCCGGCGCCCGCTGTGGGTGCCACCCGGATCGTAAATATTATTTGAACCGCTTGTAGCTCGGGCACGAGTTGCAAGCTGGAAAGGCCGGTCACGCTTCGTGGGCGGTCTTTTTTGTTGCCGCGATGGCGTTTTGGTGAACAGGAAGGCGGAGATGGGCAAGTACAGGATCGCTCTCATCGGCGGGGATGGAATCGGGCCCGAGGTTGTCGGCGAGGCTATGAAGGTGGTGAGCGCCACCGGAGTCGATACGGAGACGACCAGCTACGATCTGGGCGCCGCGCGCTACGTGCGCACCGGTGAGGTGTTGCCCGACAGCGTGCTTGCCGAGCTGAAGGCATATGACGCGATCCTGCTCGGCGCGGTAGGCCCGGCCATCGGTTCGAAGGAGGTACCCCCGGGTACCCTTGAGCGGGGGCTGCTGCTGAAGCTTCGCTTCGACCTCGACCTGTACATCAACCTGCGTCCCTTCGTAACCCCGCCCTCGGGGGCGAACCCCGTCTTCGGGCAGGTCGACTTCGTGGTGATCCGTGAGAACACCGAAGGCACCTACGCCGGAGAGGGCGGCTTCCTCCGAAAGGGAACCAAAGCCGAGGTCGCGACGCAAGGTTCGGTGAACACGCGTTTTGGCGTCGAGCGCTGCATCCGCTATGCCTTCGAGCTCGCGGCCCAGCGTGAACGGAAGCACCTGACTCTGGTGCACAAGACCAATGTGCTGACTTTCTCAGGCGACCTCTGGCAGAGGACATTCGATGAGGTTGCCCAAGAGTTCCCGGAGGTGTCCGTGGCGTACAATCACGTCGACGCCGCCTGCATCTACATGGTTGAGTCGCCGTCGCGATACGACGTCATCGTTACCGACAATCTCTTCGGGGACATCCTCACCGACCTGGCAGGAGCGGTTTCCGGTGGCATCGGCCACGCTGCCTCCGCCAACCTAAATCCTGCGCGCACCGGCCCCTCGCTCTTCGAGCCCGTACACGGCGCCGCCCACGACATCGTCGGCACCGGCAAGGCCAACCCGTCGGCGGCAATCCGCTCAGCTGGGCTGATGTTAGAGTTCCTTGGAGAGCGCACGGCCGCCGATTCCATCTTCGGCGTGCTAGCCGATTACTCACCCGAACCGGGTTCGACGACGTCCCAGATTGGGGACGCCATAGCAGAGAGGGTTTCCAATGCCAATTGAGAAGAGCAGCGTCATCTGGATGGACGGCGAGTTGGTCCCCTGGGACCAGGCCAACGTGCACGTTCTAACGCATGGCCTTCACTATGGCTCGGGCGTTTTCGAGGGCATCCGCGCCTATAAGACACCCGGAGGGACCGCCGTTTTCAGGCTGAAGGACCATGTGGACCGCCTGTATGACTCGGCGCACATCTTCCTCATCGACATCCCCTTCCCCAAGGAGACCATCGCGGAAGCGATCCGGTCCGTGGTGCGGGAAAACAACCTGGACGAATGCTACATTCGACCCATCGTCTTCCTTGGCTATGGGGAGATGGGCCTGAACCCGCTGCCTTGCAAAGCGAGTGTTTCGGTGGCTGCCTGGAAGTGGGGAACCTACCTCGGCGAGGAGGGCCTGGCAAAGGGCATACGCATGAAGATCAGCTCATGGGTGCGCCACAACCCCAATTCGCTGCCCCCTGCCGCCAAAGGCACCGGCATGTACATGAATTCTTCGTTGGCCAAGGTCGAGGCGGTCAAGGCGGGTTACGACGAGGCCATCCTTCTATCCCCACAGGGGTACGTCTCGGAGTGCACCGGTGAGAACCTTTTCGTTGTGCGCAAGGGACGGATCCTCACCCCTCCGACCTCGGCAGGCGCTCTGGAGGGGATCACCCAGTCCAGCGTGATGGCGCTGGCCGAGGACCGTGGCTACAAGGTCGAGACCGAGAACATTCTCCGCTCCGACCTCTACACCGCGGACGAGATCTTCCTGTGCGGCACAGCTGCCGAGGTGACTCCGGCTATCTCCGTTGACGACCGCGTGGTCGGCGACGGAAAGCCGGGAAGCATCACCAAGGCGATCCAGCAGGCGTACTTCTCGGCCGTTCACGGCGAGGACACGCGTCACCTGGATTGGCTTGACCATGTCGGCTGAGATCGACTTCGCCCTTCCGTCCAGCGTCGACATATACGACACGACGTTGCGCGACGGATCGCAGCAGGAGGGCATATCCCTCACCGTCGACGACAAGCTCAGGGTGGCCGAACAGCTGGACCGGCTCGGTGTCGCCTTCATCGAAGGTGGCTGGCCGGGCGCAAACCCCAAGGATGCGGAGTTCTTCAGGCGCGCACCGCGTGAGCTCAAGTTCGACCTCTCGACGCTGGTTGCCTTCGGCTCCACACGTAGGCCAGGCGGGAAGGTCGAGAGCGACGAGACCCTGCGCCATTTGCTGGAGGCGGAGACCGAAGCGGTCTGCATCGTTGCCAAGTCGTGGGACTATCACGTCACCGAAGCGCTCCGGACCACACTCGACGAGGGGCTGCGCATGGCGGAGGAGTCGGTGCGGTATCTGGTCGACCACGGCCGCCGCGTCTTCTTCGATGCCGAGCACTTTTTCGACGGTTACAAGCACAACCCCGAATTCGCGACAGCGGTTCTCGGAGCCGCCGCGGCCGGAGGAGCCTCGACCCTGGTTCTGTGCGATACCAACGGCGGCTCATTGCCCGACGAGGTCTCGCGCATCATAAAGGCGGTGCGTGGCGTGACGGATCTGGAGCTCGGTGTGCACTTCCACAACGACTCCGGGTGCGCGACCGCGAATGCGCTGCTATCGGTGCAGCTCGGTGTGACTCACGTGCAAGGCTGCATCAATGGTTATGGCGAGCGGACCGGCAACACCGACCTCTCGGTGACCATCCCCAACCTCAGCCTGAAGATGGGGGTGGAGACCGTGCCGCGCGAGCACATAAAGCTCATTTCCTCGGTTTCCAAGCATGTGGCCGAAGTTGTGAACATCGCAGTCGATCCCCAGAAGCCCTACGTGGGGAACTCCTCGTTCACGCATAAAGCCGGCCTGCACGTGAGCGCGATCGCTCGGCGCAAGGATGCATACGAGCACATCGATCCCGACGTGGTTGGGAACGGGACACGCTTTGTGATGTCCGAGATGGCGGGCCGCTCCGCCATCGCCATCAAGGCGGGCGAAATGGGCGTCGAGCTCACACATGAGCAGAACGCCACCGTACTCGAGCACCTGAAAACGCTCGAGCACCAGGGCTATCATTTCGAGACCGCGGACGGTTCGATGGAGCTCTTGATGCGCGAGGCGGCTGGATGGCGCCAGGACTATTTCAGGTTCGAGTCCTATCGCGTGATCAATGATCTCCGTGATGGGGAAAGCCCGACCACCGAGGCCACGGTCAAGCTGTGGGTCAACGGTGAACGCCAGATCGCTACAGCCGAGGGCAACGGGCCGGTGAATGCCCTGGATGCAGCACTGCGCAAGGCGCTCACGCCGATCTACGAGAAACTCGGTCTGGTGCATCTAACCGACTTCAAGGTCCGCGTCCTGGACTCGTCTTCGGGGTCGGGGGCCAAGGTCCGTGTCTTGATCGACTCGAGCGATCCTGACGGGACCTGGACCACGATTGGGGTGTCCCCGAATGTCATCGAGGCGTCGTGGAAGGCGTTACTCGATTCGATCGTTGTCGGCCTGCTGCGGAGCGCCGGCATTTCGCGCCTGCAGTGATTCCCACGGCGTTTTTGGTCCCGGTGCCATCGGGGGATTACCTTTAGTGTGTAGCTTAACTTTTTGGTCAATTTTGCGAGGGGTCTGAGTGACACAGCCTGACTACGTCCCGGTCGCCGCTGGTTCACAGCTGCGCGAAGTGGATCCGCTGGCGATTCCAGAGGCCTGGACGCCGACGCGCCCCTCTGAACTCGCTCCGCTAAAGGTTTCGGCGGTCGAACAGGGCAAGTTGCTTGGAACCCCGAGTCCCGACAGCGGCTTTGCGCTCAAGCTGGCACGAATAAGGGTCCACAAGCTCGAGCTCGCCAATGGCGAACATCGCGAG
>JAJYPE010000183.1 GCA_021795585.1 Actinomycetes bacterium
CGACGAGAGCGACACCTACCCCGAACCCCTCATCGAGGAGATGAAGGAGCTGGGATTCTTCGGGCTCCTGGCCCCCCGGGCCCATGGAGGGATCGACCTCTCCATGGCCGCCTTCGCGCAAGTGACCGAGGAGCTGGCGCGAGGCTGGATGAGCCTGGCGGGCGCCATCGGGGGCCACTCCGTGATCACCTACCTCGTCAAGACCTTCGGTACCCCTGAGCAGCAGGAGCGCCACCTGCCGCGCATGGCGACCGGTGAGCTTCGCGCCACCATGGCCCTGACCGAGCCCGGCGGCGGCTCCGACCTTCAGAGCATGCGCACCAAGGCGGAGCCCAACGATTCCGGCTGGCAGATCGATGGCTCCAAGACCTGGATCTCCAACGCAGCCCACTCCGGGCTGATCGGCCTCTTGTGCAAGACGGACACCGCCGCCGATCCTCCGCACCGGGGAATGAGCGTGCTCCTGGTCGAGCCGGGACCGGGAATGGAGGTCAGCCCCAAGATTCCCAAGCTCGGCTACAAGGGGGTCGAGGCCTGCTCGCTCTCGTTCGACGGCATGCAGGTCGCCCAAGACGTGGTGCTGGGAGGCGAACCGAACCAGGGCTGGCGGCAGATGATGCGGGGTCTCGAGGTGGGACGCATCCAAGTGGCAGCGAGGGCGCTCGGAGTCGGGCAGGCCGCGCTGGAGGCGGCGGTCGCCTATTCACAGGAGCGCGAGACCTTCGGCGAGCCGATCTGGAAGCACCAGTCGGTAGGCAACATGATCGCCGACATGGCCACCAGGATGCGCGCGGCACGTCTCCTGACCTTGGATGCGGCCGAGCGCTTCGATTCGGGGCGGCGATCCGACCTGGAGGCCGGCATGGCCAAGCTCTTCGCCTCGGAAACGGCCCTGCAGGTGGCCATAGATGCCATGAGGGTTCACGGCGGCTACGGCTTTTCACGCGAATACGACGTCGAGCGCTTCTACCGGGATGCTCCGCTCATGATCCTCGGCGAGGGCACCAACGAAATCCAACGCAACGTAATAGCAGCCCAGATAATCGCCCGCGACCGGGCCAACGAAAGGTACTGAAGAATGGGATCCGAATTCCGCCAAGTCGTCATCTGCGAACCGGTGCGAACCGCCATTGGCGGCTACGGCGGCATGTTCAAGTCGCTTACCGCCGCCGAGCTGGGCGTCAGCGCTCTGACGGGCCTGCTCGAGCGAACCGGCATCGACCCGGGCCAGATCGACGACGTGATACTGGGGCATTGCTACCCCACCGCCGAGGCGCCGGCTATCGGCCGGGTCGTGGCTCTGGACGCCGGCCTGCCGATAACGGTCGGCGGCCAGCAGGTGGACCGCCGCTGCGGCTCGGGATTGCAGGCGATCATCAACGGGGTGCTGCAGGTGGCAAGCGGGGGAAGCGACGTGGTCGTGGCCGGCGGTGCGGAATCCATGAGCAATGCCGCCTTCTACTCGATGGACATGCGCTGGGGCGCGGCGCGCACCGGGGTGACCATGCACGATGCACTCACCAGGGGGCGCTCGACAGCGGGCGGCCGCAACTACCCGGTCCCGGGCGGGATGCTGGAGACCGCCGAGAACCTGCGGCGGGATTACTCGATCTCGCGAGATGAGCAGGACGCCCTGGCGCTGCAATCGCACCAGCGTGCCGTGGCGGCCCAGAAGAACGGCGTCTTCGAAGAGGAGATCGTCCCCACACTGGTGCGCACCAGGGCCGGCGAGGAATCAATCACCAAGGACGAGCATCCCCGCCCCGACGCCAGCCTGGAGAGCCTGGCCAAGCTGAAGCCGATCCTGGCCAAGTCCGATCCAGGTGCCACGGTCACCGCCGGCAACGCCAGCGGGCAGAACGACGCCGGCGCGATGGCGCTCGTCACCACCGCCGAGAAGGCCGAAGAGCTGGGCTTGACGCCGATTGTCCGCCTGGTGAGCTGGGGTCATGCCGGCGTCGCCCCCGATCGGATGGGGATCGGCCCCGTCCCGGCCACCGAGGCCGCCCTGGGCCGCGCCGGGCTCGGCCTCTCGGATCTGGACGTGATCGAGCTGAACGAGGCCTTTGCCGCCCAGGCACTGGCGGTCATGCGCGAATGGCGGGTTGATCCCGCCGAGGACAGGATCAACCCCAACGGCTCGGGAATCTCCCTGGGGCATCCGGTCGGCGCCACCGGCGCCAGGATGCTGGCCACCCTCGCCCGCGAGCTGCAGCGCCGCCAAGGCAGGTACGGCCTGATGACCATGTGCATCGGAGGCGGGCAGGGCCTGGCAGCGGTCTTCGAGGCGCTGCGTTGAGCGGCGGCCGCCACCTCCGGCGACACGGCCGGAAAAAGACAAGTCCCACGAGGAGATCGCAATGACCGAGACGCGCCCCGGGGTGGGCAACGAACCCGGAATCCAGCAGGTGAGCGACGAGGATTTCGCCGACATCCTCGAGGCGACTCGCCACTTCGTGCGCAACCGGGTGATCCCCCGGGAGAACGAGATCATGGCCAACGACGAGGTTCCGGCCGACCTGCGCGCGGCAGCCGCCGACCTGGGGCTGTTCGGGTACGCCATTCCCCAGGAATGGGGAGGCCTGGGGCTGAATCTCGTCCAGGATGCGGAGCTGGCCATGGAGCTCGGCTACACATCCCTCGCCCTGCGTTCCATGTTCGGCTCCAATAATGGGATCGCCGGCCAGGTCCTGGTGGGCTACGGCACCGATCAGCAGCGCGAACGCTGGCTGCGGGGCATCGCCTCGGGCAAGGTGGTCGCGGCATTTGCGCTGACCGAGCCGGGCGCCGGGTCGAACCCCGCGGGCCTGCGCACCACCGCCCGGCCTGACGGCGACGGATGGATCATCGACGGCAACAAGCGCTTCATAACCAACGCTCCTACCGCATCGCTTTTGGTCACCTTTGCCCGCACCCGGGAAGCAAACGGCAAGGATCCCGGGATTGCGGTCTTCCTGGTACCCGCAGACAGCCCCGGCGTGACAGTGGGGCCGCACGACCGCAAGATGGGGCAGGAGGGCGCCTGGACGGCCGATGTCAACTTCGACGGGGTGCGCATCTCCCATGACGCGCTGGTCGGGGCCTCTGAGCAGGTCGGCTACCAGGCCGCCATGTCATCCCTGGCACGCGGGCGGGTTCACGTCGCCGCGCTGGCGGTCGGCTCGGCACGCAGGGCGCTCGACGAGTCAGTCGCCTACGCCGCGGCGGCAACCCAAGGGGGTGTTCCCATCGGCGAATTCCAGCTGGTGCAAGCGCACTTGGCCGACATGCAGACCGGCGTCATGGCCGGTGAGGCGCTGGTGCGCGAATGCGCGCGCAAGTACCACACCGGTGAGGACCGGCGAATAGCCCCCAGCGTGGCAAAGCTCTTCTGCACCGAGATGGCGGGCCAAGTCGCCGACAAGGCGGTGCAGGTGCACGGAGGCACCGGCTACATGCGCGAGGTACCGGTGGAGCGGATATACCGCGAGGTGCGCCTGATGCGACTTTACGAGGGCACCTCGGAGATCCAGCGCCTGATCATCGGCGGAGGGCTGGTGAAGGCGGAGCAGCGCCGCCAAAGGGGATGAAGACGCTGAGAGCAGGGGCGGCTGGACTTTACCGGCCTGTCTCTTGGCCCGCCTCAATGGGTACGATTGCAACCATTCGCATGTGCAACGAGTTCGCGCGCACACAAGCGGACCACAATGTGAGCGACTGAAACCCGGCCGGGGCGGACCCAGACCGGCGGTCGAAAGGAGTGGCGTTGGGAGAGGCATCACCCGGCCTTCTGGCGGGACTGAGGATTATCGAGTGCGCCACCTTCGTGGCCGGCCCCTCAGGCTGCATGGCGCTCGGGCAGATGGGCGCGGACGTCATCCGGGTCGACCCCATCGGCGGCGCCGCTGACTTCAACCGCTGGCCGCTCTCGCCCCGAACCGGGGCCAGCCTTTACTGGGCCGCTTTGAACAGGGGTAAGCGCTCGGTGGCGGTCGACCTCCGCTCCCCCGAGGGGCGCGAGATCGTCATAGGTCTCGCCACCTCGCCCGGCCCCGACGCCGGTGTAGTGGTGGACAACAATGTCGGCCGGCCATGGCTCTCCTATGAGGCACTCGCCTCGCACCGCCCGGACGTCATCCAAGTGCACATCCAGGGGCACGCCGACGGGCGGCCGGCCGTCGACTACACGGTCAACCCCGAGGTGGGAGTCCCCTGGTTGACGGGGCCTGTGGAGGCTGCGGGTCCAGTCAACCACGTGCTCCCGGCCTGGGACCTTCTAACCGGAATGACAATGACCACCGGCCTGCTGGCCGCGCTTCGCCGCCGTGATCGAAGCGGGGAAGGCGCTTACCTCGAGCTGGCGCTGGCCGACGTGGCCCAGGCCGGCGTAGCCAATCTGGGCTGGTTAGCCGAGGCCGACGAGAACGGCGAGGACCGGCCCCGCATCGGCAACCACCTCTACGGCAGCTTCGGCGTCGACTTCGCCACCCGTGACGGGCACCGGGTGATGGTGGTGGCGCTCACCGATCGGCAG
>JAJYPE010000184.1 GCA_021795585.1 Actinomycetes bacterium
CCTGATCCAGTTGTGTCCCGAATCTTGTGCAGATTCGGGACACAACTCGCCCTCCCATCCAGGGACGGCCCTTCGACGCCCGGGAGATTGCTTTCTTGCGGCGCGTCGCGGCGACGCGACTTGGCGACATTGGGCGGCAGACCCTGCTTTCGAGTCCTGACATTCCGAGGCGAATCTCCAGCGTGTCCGCTAGGCGTCTCCAATGACGCCGCCATTTGCCTGCGAAGACAACGGAAGACAGGGAGGTCGGCTCTCGGAGCCCGAATTCTGCAGGAAGCCAGACAATCTGTCTTCAGATGAGCGGTTCCTGGAGCCTCCGTGCTTTGGTGGCAGTTCCCTTATCGGAGTCCCAAGAAGTGGGAAAGGGGATCCCCGTTACCGGGAATCCCCTTCAGTGGAGGTGGCGGGAATTGAACCCGCGTCCTTCGGCCCCTTCGCATGGCTTCTCCGAGTGCAGCTAGTCGTAAATTTTCTTCAGCGGGTTACTGCTAGCGCCTGGCCCTCTGCCTATCTCGTAATTTTTCGTCCGGCGGTTCCGAGACCGCCACCGGCTTATCTCTCTTTGATTTCGCCCTTTGACCGCCCTAAGAGATTGGGCGGGAAGGACGTCGCAGAATTAATTAAGCTGCGAGTGCGAGCTGAGGCTCGGCGTTTATTTTTGTTTCCGGCTCTTTAGCGTGGATCCGGAGACCACGACTCGCTTCCCATGCGTCAAATACCAAAGTCGAAGCCTGTCACCCCCGTGCTTTATCCAAGACCATTGGGTCCTGGAATATTCCATTGTAGCGGCCGCGGCGGCTCAGCGGCGGTTGCGTCTCGCATCGGCCATCTCCCTCGCCGACTCACGCGCGGACGTGCGCTCGGCAAGCACCCGGCGCTTGTCGTAGAGCTTCTTGCCCCGGGCCAGCCCGATCACCACCTTGGCATGACCCTCCTTGAAGTAGAGGGAGAGAGGAATCAGGGTAAGAGACTTCTGCTGTAGCTTCCCGGTGAGCTCGTCTATCTCGTCGCGATGGGCGAGCAGCTTGCGCGGGCGCAAGGGGTCGATCTCCCCAAAGCCGCGCGCGAACTCGTACCGGGCGATGTTCATCTGAAAGAGCCAGATCTCGCCGGAGATGACGCGGGCGAATGCGTCCTGTATCTGGGCGCGGCCCAGTCGCAGGGATTTGACCTCCGCGCCGCGCAGCTCGATCCCGCATTCGAGCTCCTCCAGGATCTCGTACTCGTGGCGAGCGCGTTTGTTCTGGGCGATCGGCTTGCGTCCGGCGCCGACCTTGTCGATGGGGGAGCCCTTCTTTTTCATGTTCCTTCCCAACAAGCGGAGTTATCCTCGTGGACGTGCTCAAGATCTCACGCGAACTCATTACACGAATGATCGCTCACGCACTCGACGAGTACCCGCTTGAAGCTTGCGGGCTGCTCGGCGGCGATACCGAGGAGGCCAAGGAAGTCTACCCCGCGCGCAATGACGCAGCATCCGCGCGGGTTTACACCCTTAACCCCCTCGACCACCTGAAGGCGGACCGGGCAGCCGAGGCGGCCGGCCACTCGATCATCGGCGTCTATCACTCCCATACCCACTCCGAGGCCTATCCCTCCCAGACCGACGTGGAAAAGGCACCCGATCCCGACTGGCACTACCTTCTCGTCTCCCTGAAGCGCAGCCATCCCGTGGTCCGCTCCTACCGCATCGAGGCGGGGAAGATAGCCGAAGAGGATGTGGTTGAATGGTAAAGGCGTAAAAACCTATCGGATTTATAGAGTTTGGGAGGGGCAATGGCCATCGAGATCCGCATACCCACAGTGCTGCGGGCCGCAGTAGGTGGCCAGACCGTTGTCAAGGCAGAGGGTGAGACGGTGGGCGAGCTCATCGAGAGCCTCGCAACCGAGTACCCCGCGCTCGCGGGCCAGTTGGTCGGGGCCGACGGTGGGATGCACCGCTTTGTCAACATCTACCTCAACGACGACGACGTCCGTTATCTCTCCAAGCTCGACACCAAGGTGGCCGACGGGGACGTCCTCTCCATCCTTCCCGCGGTGGCGGGCGGATCGCGGTAGGCCTCCGCGGAAAGGGGGGAGACCTGATGACCGTCTATTCGAATGTGCTCGAGATCATCGGCAACACGCCGATGGTTGAGGTGAGTTCCCTCTCACCGAACCCGAGGGCACGCATCTTCGCAAAGCTCGAGGGCCAGAACCCCGGAGGCTCGGTCAAGGACCGGGTGGCGCTCTCCATGATCGAGGACGCCGAGAAGCAAGGGACGCTTACCCCGGGGGCGACCCTGATCGAGCCATCCAGCGGCAATACGGGCATCGGCCTGGCCATGGTGTGCCGGATGAAGGGTTATCGACTGAAGATCGTGCTCCCATCCAACGTCTCGATCGAGCGCAAGCAGCTGCTCGAGCTCTGGGGTGCGGAGACGATCGAGTCGCCCGGCGGTGAAGGCTCAAACGGCGCGGTGCGCATGGCGCGCCGCCTGGCGGAGGAACATCCGGAATGGGTCTTCCTCTACCAGTACGCGAACCCGGCCAATCCCCGGGCGCACTACGAGGGCACCGGGCCGGAAATTTGGCGCGACCTGCCCGAAGTGACACATTTCATCGGTGGCCTCGGCACCTCGGGGACTCTTATGGGAGTCGGCCGCTTCCTGAAGGACCGAAACCCAGAGGTGCAGGTATGGGCCATCGAACCTCCGAGCGGGGAAATGGTCGATGGCCTGCGCAATCTGGACGACGGATACATACCGCCGCTCTTCATCGACAACAACGGCTTCGAGCTGCTGGACAGAAAGACCGTGGTCGGTCCCCGGGATTCGATCGAGTGGACGCGCAAACTGACCGAAGTGGGAATCTTCGCCGGGATCTCCTCGGGCGCGGTGATGGCAGGCGCCGCCAAGTGCGCCGCCTCGATCGACGAGGGCAGGATTGTTGCGCTGCTGCCGGACGGTGGCTGGAAATATCTCTCCACCGGAGCGTGGACCGGGGATCTCGACGCCGTGGTGGAACGCGCGAAGTCGATCATCTACTTCTAAACCCGGTGCCCGCCCCGCGGGACGCCATCCTGCTGCACAGGTTTTTGTTCCGGCTTCGCAACCGAGGCTGGCGGCTTGTGCATTGCTCCGGGGCGCCGGCAGCGCCACTGAGCGGCAGGCGGCGTGCTAATGATATTGCGGTGGACGTCGAGGAGTATGTTTCCGCACTAGAGCACGACGGGCGCCTACTGATCGCGGCAGCGAAAAGTGCCGGGCTGGATGCCCCTGTCCCCACCTGTCCGGGCTGGCACATCCGCGAGCTCCTGGCCCACATGAACTACGTGCATGCTTGGGCGTACGCTTACGTGGCCGGCGCCCTCATAGACATGGTTCCTGAGCCGGACGAGGTCGAGATACTTCGGAACGCCCCGCCCGACGACGAGCTGTTGGAGAGCGTCCAGGGTGGACATGCCGCGCTGGTAGGTGCTCTCGCCGATGCTCCTTTCGGCCTGAACTGCTGGACCTTTCTTCCTTCACCCAGCCCGCTTGAAATGTGGGCGCGCAGGCAGGCTCATGAGACAGCCATCCATCGCGTGGACGCGGAGATTGCAGCTGGGTGGGCACCCCGTGCGTTCGACTCCCGGTTCGCTATGGATGGATTGGACGAGATCATTTTCGCCTTCTTGGCAAGGACGGTTCCGCCAGCGGATGAGGAGGCAGACCTGGGCAGAATCGGGTTCGAGGCGCGCGGAGAAGCGGAGCGCTTAACCGTGCGTTTGACTGCCGGCGGAGCCGTTCCCGAGCGCGGAGAGCCGCTTTGCGACTTGGTGATCAGGGCAAGTGCTTCGGATCTGTACCTTGTGGCGTGGAACCGGCCGTCCGCCGACGAGCTGGAATTGATCGGCGCCACCCACTTGCTCGATGTATGGCGCCGGCTAATCCAGGTCACCTGGTAGCGAATAGTGGGCCAGTGGAGTTGCCAGAGAGGTACGCACCCTTGCTGGGCGCCCCGCCGCCAAAGGGGGCCGGTTTCCGTGTGCGGGCGGGGAGACTCGAACTCCCAAGCCTTTCGGCACTAGAACCTAAATCTAGCGCGTCTACCAGTTTCGCCACGCCCGCAAACCCCGGCATCACGTGGCCGCCGGGTACTCCAAGAATACCGTCTGCCGGCATGACTCGGGATCCGCTGTGGCGCGAGCGCAAGAGCGGGCGGTTTGGTTTGGCTCTCCTGGGATAGTTATCTCAAGGCAGCCATTAGCGTGTGTCCATGGCCAATTTTGTACCCGGACTCGAAACGGTAGATCGCACACTGGCGATGGCCGGCGACCCCACCAGACTGGAGTCGGGGTCGGACGTCTTCCAGCGCCTCCTCAAGGAGCGGATCATTTTTCTGGGAAGCGTGGTTGATCAGGCGATGGCCAACTCGATCTGTGCTCAGCTGCTTCTTCTCGAGGCGGAGGATCCGGAGCGCGACATCGCGCTCTACATCAACTCCCCGGGCGGCTCGGTAACCGACGGGCTGGCGATCTAC
>JAJYPE010000185.1 GCA_021795585.1 Actinomycetes bacterium
GCGATGGTATCCAGGCCAGCTTGAGTGATTCCAGTGTCTTGCCAGTGACTACTGCTTTCACCTTGGGGTGCGCTTCGGCAGCGGAAGTGTCGATCGAAACAATCCTTGCGTGGGCGAATGGGCTGCGAAGGATCGCTCCGTGCAGCATGCCGGGCAGCTGGATATCGTCGACGTAGTTGCCTAGCCCGCGGACGAAGCGAGCATCCTCTTTGCGCGCCACGCGGCCAAATCCGACATGATCTGCAGGCACCTGATCCAATGCGGTCACTGGTCCACCATCTCTTTCGTGAGTCCTGCGAAGGTTTCCTGGTTCCGGTGCGGGTCGGGGTCTCTGGCTTGGGTGCGGGTCGCCACAGTGGTTGTCATGCCCCTGCGTCCTGGAGAGTCGAACTCACGACCTGGCCCGGTGCAATATCGTGGCCCTCTTGCGGAGCAGATGCTTGCTTTCGTGCCGCCCATCGGATGGAGCGGACGATGTTCTCGTATCCGGTGCAGCGGCAAAGCTGCCCCGATATCGCCTCCCTGATCTCGGCGTCGGAAGGGTCGGGATTGTTGTCGAGCAGCCAACGGGCGGTCATCATCATGCCCGGAGTGCAAAAACCGCACTGCAAGCCGTGTTCGTGGGCAAAGCCCTCCTGCACTGGATCTAACTTTCCGTCGACCTCCAAGCTCTCCACGGTGCGTACTTCTCGACCGTGTGCCATCACCGCGAGCACGGTGCACGATTTGACGGGCAAACCATCCATCCAGACGACACACGTGCCGCAGTTGGACGTGTCGCAGCCCCAGTGGGTGCCGGTCAGCCCTAGATGGTCGCGTAAGAAATGCACGAGCAGAAGACGCGGTTCCACCTCGGCGCTGACATCGGTGCCGTTGACGATCATGTTCAGGCGCATCAGGCCTCTCCTCCGACACAGCGTGCGGCAGCGCGCCGCAACGCTCTTGAAGTCAGCTCGCCCACCAGGTGCCGCTTGTAGTCTTCCGGCCCCCGCTGGTCGCTGCTGGGATTGCAATGTCTGGCGGCCAGCGCGGCCGCCGCGGCGATAGCGCTCTCGTCGGGCACTTGCCCCCGGAGGGAGTCTTCCGCTTCCACTGAACGGAAATGGGGAGCACCCACTGCCGTAAGACCGATGCCCACCTCGGACACGGTGCCGCCTTCCAGCCACAGTGCCGCGCCACATGCGGCCACCGCCCAGTCGCCGACCCGCCGTTCGAGCTTCTCGTATGCGCTTCCTGCGCCGGAGCGCACAGGCACCCTTACTTCCACAAGCACTTCGCCAGGCCCGACGGCGGTGGTGTAGGGGCCAGTGTGGAACTCGGCGATCGGCACGACGCGCCTCCCGCCGGAACCGGCAACTACTACCGAAGCCTGCAGGGCTGCAAAGACGGCCGAAAGGTCCTCGGAGGGGTCAGCCTGGCAGAGCGAGCCTCCAACGGTGCCCCTGTTGCGGACGATCGGATCGGCGATTACCCGCTCTGCCTCCCGCAAGATCGGGTAGTGCGCTGCGGCGACTTCCGACGCCAGCAGGTCCGCGTGGCGAGTCATCGCTCCAATGCGCAACTCGGTGCCCTCCAAGGAGATGTACGCCAGTTCCGAAAGATCGTTGATGTCGATCAAGACTTCCGGCTGAGCGAGTCGGAGCTTCATCATCGGCAACAGGCTGTGACCCCCAGCTATGACCCGCGACTCGCTGCCGAAGCGCCCTAGGAGCGTGAGTCACTAACCCGCTCGATTCGCGATCTGGAATCACTGCTGTGAGAATTGGCGCATGGCCGATGATCACGGTGAGGAGCGGCTGTTCGAGGTCGATCCGGTCGTCGTCGAGCGCATGGAGACGGCACCGGGCGGACCGGTGCACAAGGTCTTCCGCCACTACGACCCCAACCAGGACTTCTTGATCCCCCCGTCGCTCGACGACTGGCTGGACAAGGACCACCTGGCCCGCTTCGTCGCCGAGCTGGTCGACGAGGTGCTCGACCTCTCGTCGTTCCTCGCCTCCTACAAGGAGCCCCGGGGCTACCCGCCCTACGACCCCCGGCTCATGCTGAAGGTCCTGCTCTACGGCTACGTGACCGGGGTGCGCTCCTCACGGGCGCTCGAGCGGGCATGCCGTGACGTCGTCGCCTTCCGTTGGCTGGCGGCCAACCAGGCACCGGACTTCCGCTCGATCGCCCGCTTCCGCCGCCGCCACCTCGTGGCGCTCCGCCAGCTGTTCCGACAGAGCTTGGAGCTCTGCCAGGCCGCCGGCATGGTGCGCCTCGGTCTCGTCGCCTTGGACGGCACCAAGGTCCGGGCCAACGCCAGCCGCCGCAAGGCCATGAGCTACCGGCACCTGAGCGAGAAGGCCCAGGTCCTCGCCGAAGAGGCGGACGAGCTGCTGAAAGACGCCGAGATCCAAGACACCCGGGAGGACAAGGCCTTCGGCAAGGACCGTCGGGGGGACGAGGTGCCCAAGCACCTCCAGCGCAAAGAACAGCGTCTCGCCGCCATGAAGCAGGCCAAGGCCGACCTCGAAGCACGGGCCCGGCAGGCGGCCGGCGCCAAGGCCGAGAAGAAGGCGCAGGACAAGGGCCTCTCCGAGACCGAGACGGCCACCCTCGTCGACGGCGCCATCGCCGCCGCCGTTCCCAAGCCGACCGACCAGGCGAGCTTCACCGATCCCACATCTCGGATCATGAAGACCGCCGACGGCTCGTTCCACTACTGCTACAACGCCCAGGTGGTCGTCTGCGGCGCCCACCAGGTCGTCGTGGCGACCTCCCTCTCCAACCGCTCGGCGGACTGCCCCGAGCTCAAAGCGATGCTCGGCCAGGTCGAAGAGAACACCGGCGCCATCCCCAAGACCCTGCTCGCCGATGCCGGCTACTTCAGCGAGGCCAACGTCACCGCCACGACCAACGCCGGCGTCGACCCGCTGATCGCCACGGGCCGCCTCCGCCACGGCGAGGAGCCGCCTCCTGCCCCCCGGGGCCGCATCCCCGCCCACCTCTCGGCGAAGGCGCGCATGGCCCGAAAGCTCCGCACCAAGGCCGGGCGAGCCGCCTACAAGCAGCGCAAGGCAATCGTCGAGCCGGTGTTCGGCCAGATCGACACCTGCCACGGGGGCAAGCGCCTCCTCTTGCGGGGCCACGTCGCCGCCGAGGCCGAGTGGCACCTCATGGTCGCCGCCCACAATCTGCGCAAGCTGTTCGGTGCGGGCGGCCTCGCCAACCTGCGGGCCACCTGAGCGAGACGCCGGCCCTTCGGGGCGACGATCGGGGCCCTGAGCGGCCGCGAACCCCACTCCCGACCGGGTGTTGCGCCAACAACCCCATCGCGGTGCTCGAGTCCCCGACCAGCGCCTGGCGGGTTACAGACTCACGCTCCTAGGCCACAGCCGAGGAAGGAGAGCCGTCGCTCTCGAGATCCGCCGAGGGTGACATCAACGAGCGGCGCTCTTCGAAGGACTGGCCCCGAGCCGACTCGGTTGTCAGCCAGGTGAACAGCCTGGCGTGGGGCTTCTTCCCCGTGAGCAGTTCCGGATGCCACTGCACACCGATCAACCGGTCCACCTGCCGTCCCTCGACTGCCTCCACGACACCGTCGTCGGACCAGGCCACCGCGGTGAGACCGCCACCCAACCGGTCGACCGCCTGGTGATGAAGGCTGTTCACGCCCAACTCGGTACTGCCGACGATCGAGGCGAGCATGCTGCCGGGCTCCAGTGCCACAGAGTGAGCGAACTGCATGTGTCGGTCGGCCTGCCGATGCACCAGACTCGACACCGACGGCAGGTGCTGGACCAGCGTGCCTCCCTTCACCACGTTCAGCAGCTGCACTCCTCGACAGATGGCAAGCACCGGGAGGCGTGCGGCGAGGGCCGAGACGAGAAGCGCTATCTCCCACTCGTCTCGCTCAGGTTCCGGGCTCTCGGCCTCGGGAACCGGGACGGCCCCATAGCGACGAGCTTCTACGTCCCTCCCGCCCGTCAGCAGCAGGCCGTCCAACTTGCGGGCCATGGCGCCGGCTTTGTCGGGTTCCAGGACGGGAAGCACCACCGGCAGGCCGTCCGCCGCGGCAACCGCCTTCACGTAGCTGCTCTCGATGCCGTCGAGGTGGCGCTCCTCCTGCATCGCGAGACGGCCGGTGATACCGATCACGGGGGGCATGACACAAGCATACGGCGGGAAAGGGTGCCCGCTTTCACGCTTGTCGCTCACGGTTGACGTTCGACGACGCCACACGTGAACTGCATGTCGACTCTGTGAACACATGGACCGGATGGCTACCGGCCCGGTTGATCGTGGCAGACTGGACGCTACCGAGCAGTCACGCAACCGCCCGCGGCAATCGGAATGGAGAGGAACTCACACTTGGTATTGACGCTGGGTGTCGAAGAGGAGTTCCTCATAGCGGATGCGAAAACGGGATGCCTGGTGCCTCAGTCGCACCGCCTCGTGCCCAGGCACTTCAAGTCGAACGGGACCTCTCATGGATTCGCTCGTGAGTTGAAC
>JAJYPE010000186.1 GCA_021795585.1 Actinomycetes bacterium
CCGAATTGCAATACGGCGCCGATAATACGGCGCGCTTCGCCCCGATCCCGCAACCGCAGCATCGTCGCCATGGCCAGCGTGGCTCCGGCCGAGGCGCCACCGATCAGCACCCGCTCCGTTCCGAAGTCCTTTTTGCCTTCCTCCGCAAGCCAAAGGGCTGCCGTCTCGCAGTCGTCGGGTGCCGCGGGCCAGGGGTGCTCGGGAGCAAGGCGGTATTCGACACTCACCACGGTCAGGCCGAGCGAGTCGGCCAAACGGGCATTGCGAACATCGCTACGGGCCGCCGAGTCCATATAGAAGCCCCCGCCATGAATGTCGAGATAGGTGGCCCGAGGCTCACCGGAGGTAGGGCTGGTGATTCTCACCGGGACCTGGCCTTTGCCCGCGTAGACAACCCGCTCGACGGCGCGTGAGTCCGCTGGCGCAGCGGTCAGGCTGCGACGAGCCTGCTGCAGCTCCTCGTAGGTACCCGGCCCCCGCTGACCACCGGCTGCCTGCTTGGCCGCAAAGAAGGCTCGGCTTTCCTCGGCATGAACAGCCAGGCCCTCATCAATGAAATTCGCCAGTCCCACGTCCATGATTTCCCTCCTGCCTCCGAACCTGCAGATTCAAGACGCCCCAACTGACGATACAAACCGGCCAAAGCCAACCCATTCCTTCTGCTCTTGGCGCGGGCCAAATAACAGCCGATCGACGGATTTTTCCGACTGTCTGGGAATTGAGCGCCGAATCGCTGACCTGCGTTCCATGCCTGGCCACAAAGCGGGACCCGGCCATCGCTCGAGGGCTCCCCACAGCGCTCCCTCCGCTCGCCGTGCAGCACCAAATAAGGGCGCTCTTGTGGCATTCTTGTGGGCATGCCTTCGTTCGAGCCACTGACCACCGCTCGCCTCTCGCTGGTGCCCTTCGACCCCGAAACCGCCAGGGCCGTCGTCTCCGGTGACCTGAGCTCCCTCGATCCAGCACCAGGTTGGCCGCACGAGGACACCGTCGACGGACTGTCCGGGGCGGTTAAGTACGGTTGGCCCGCCGGCTGGATGGTGACGTTCGCGGACAAAGTTGTCGGCGACTGCGGCACGCACGGCCCCGCGGATAAAGACGGGGCCATAGAGATCGGCTACGGCCTCGCCCCCTCGTACCGGGGCCGTGGCTTCGGCACGGAGCTGGTCGGCGCGATCAGCGGGTGGCTCCTCGGCCAGCCAGAGGTGAGCATCGTCTTGGCATCCACCCTCTCCGACAACGTCGCCAGCCGTCGCGTGCTGGAAAAGAATCATTTCACCTTCGTAGGCTACGGCGACGACGGCCAAGCGCTCTACGAGCGCGGCCTATAGGAGCGTCGCGTCTTGGCGCATGCAAAACGGCCCGCAGCACCGCACCACTGGCTGGTGGGCGTGTCGGAGCCGGGAGGCGCTAGTCGCGGCGGCTGCGAAGTACCTTGGCCACCCGGGCATGCTCCTCGTCCGATGGTGAAGCATCACGCGAAATGCGGCCGATGACATCGGTGTCCACATCGGCAAAGATGGCCTCTTCGGCACCGGCCGAAGCCGCCGCCAAAACACTTCCGCCGGGTTCGACGATCAAGGAATTTCCGCAAAAGTCGTTCCCCACCGCATTGGCCATCAGCACAAAACATGAGTTGTCTTGAGCGCGCGCCCTGATGCGGACCGGAATGAGATGCTCGAAGCCGGTCCTAATAGCCGCCGATACGCTGAGCAACTGGGCGCCCCGGGCAGAAAGGTCACGGGCTATCTCTGGAAAGGCGTATTCGTAGCAGACCATGGGTGCGACCACCATGGCCGCTCCCCCCATCAAAAGCGGATCGGCCGGCTTGTCGCCGGGGAAAAGGCCGGCCCCGATTTCCCTCTCGGTGGGAATCGTCTTGCGATGCAGCGAAACCAGGCGACCGGCCTCGAAGATCAGGGCGGAGTCATAGAGCCGGTTACCGGCCGTCTCCAGATCAGAGAGGGCGATCGTGACACCCAACACATCGCTCAGCGAGGCCAGGCCTTCGAAATCGTCCCCGGGGTAGGGATGCGCGCCTGACGCGCCGGAGCGAAACCAGTCGATATCGTAGCCGTTTATCGAGCATTCCGGCAGCGTGACAAAGGTGGCGCCTTCCCCTGCCACGTGGCGGATCCGCTCCTCGGCAACTGCATAGTTCCGCTCGGGCCTCCCCGGAACGGACTCCATCTGGATAACTGCTACGCGCCTGCTCACAGCACCTTCGAAAGGAAGCTCTTGGTGCGCTGCTCGCGGGGGTTGTCGATTATTTGCGCCGGCGGCCCGCTCTCCACTACAACACCCTGGTCCATCAAGATGATCCTGTCAGCGGCCTCCCGGGCAAAGCCGATCTCATGCGTCACGACGATCATCGTGTACCCATCGGCCGCTAACTCCTTCATGACGTCGAGCACCCCGCTCACCAGCTCTGGGTCGAGAGCGCTGGTCGGCTCGTCAAAGAGCAGCAGCTTGGGCTCCATGGCCAGTGCCCTGGCGATGGCCACCCTTTGCTGTTGCCCGCCGGACAGCTGGCTGGGGTAAGCGTCAACCTTGTCGCCGAGGCCGACGCGCTCCAGAAGTTGCCGTGCACGCTCTGCGGCGAGGGAACGCTTCTGGCGTCGAACCAGCACCGGCGCCATGGTGATGTTTTCCAGGACGGTCATGTGGGCGAAGAGGTTGAACCTCTGGAACACCATCCCGATATTGGCACGCCGGCGGGCGACCTCGCGTTCGTGCAGCTCATATAGGCGGTCGCGGTGCTCCCGGTATCCAACAAGGCCGCCATCCACCCAAATCTGGCCGGAGTCAATCTTCTCCAGGTGGTTTATGCAGCGCAGCATGGTGGTCTTGCCGCTGCCGGAAGGGCCGAGAACGCACAGCACCTCTCCCGCCTTGACCTCGAGGCTTACTCCCCTCAGGATCTCCTGGGCTCCAAAACGCTTCCGGACGTCGACGACGCGGCAAACGGTCTCGCCCGACGGCGCTCCGATTGTGGTTGGTTCAGTGAACGTAGCGTCGGGCATCGTAAATCGCCTTCAGGTCATTGCCGAGCTTCCGGAGGGGCGACGGTGGCAGCTGACGGCTGGCACCTTTGGCAAAGTGGCGCTCCACGTAATACTGGCCGATGGTCAAAACGGTGGTCACAGCGAGGTACCAGAGACTGGCGACGATCAGCAAGGGGATCGTCTGATAAGTCCGTGCGTAGATGATCTGCACGGTAAAGAGCAGCTCGGGCACGGAGATAACGCTGACCAGCGAGCTGCTCTTCAACATACCGATCGTCTGGTTTCCCGTGGGAGGAATAACCACCTTCATTGCCTGCGGCAGGACGATGCGCCACAGGACCTGTACACGTTTGAGTCCGAGCGAATAGGCCGCCTCGACTTGCCCCTCGTCGACCGAGAGGATTCCTGCCCGCACTATCTCGGCCATGTACGCACCCTCGTTCAACCCCAGGCCAAGGATGCCGGCCACGTAAGTGGTGATGAAGGCGTTGGCGCTGCCGGAGATGAACTCAGGCCCGAAAGGTACTCCAACGGACAGCCTTGGGAACAACGCCGAGAGGTTGTACCAAAAGATCAGCTGCACCAGGAGCGGCGTCCCCCGGAAGAACCAAATATACGCCCAGCTGGTCATAGACAGCACGCGGTTTTGAGAGAGTCTCATAATCGCGAGTATCACGCCAAGGCTGATGCCTATGGCCATGGCCAAGACGGTGAGTTCGACGGTATGCAGTAGTCCGACCAGGACGGACTTGGTTGTGAAATACTGCCCGACCACTCCCCACTCGAAGCGATGGTTGGTCAGGAGAGTGTGCACCAGCTGGGCCATGAGGACGGCCACGGCGGCCGCCCCCAGCCAGCGGCCCGGGTGCCGAACCGGGACAGCTCTGATGTCCGCCGCGCGGGTACCCGTCGGCTCGGGCTGGAGATCAGTTAGCTCCCGGTTCGAAACCACGGTGCCTCCGTTTGTTAGATCAGCCGGCGGCGCTAGCCGGCAGGATCTGGGCCTGGGTCAGGAGGTTGGCCTGCTGGCCCCACTTGGCCATGATGCGGCCGTAGGTTCCGTCGGCAACCATCTTGTTCAGCGCCCCCTGGAACGCCTGCAGCAGTGCGGCTGGCGCGCTCTGGGGGAATTCTATGCCGAGAGGAGCCATGCTATAGGGGGTGCCCACCGACTTGAGGGCTCCGTTCGACTGCTGGACAAGATAGGGGATGATCTGCGACCCAGCGGTGGACACCTGTGCGCGACCGCTGGTCAGCGCAAGCAGGTTCTCGTTCTCCGTTTGGTAGCGCTGGATCTGGATCGCCTTCTTGCCCGAAGCGGTGCACTGCTGGCTCTGGGTGGTGGCAGTTGTGTCCTCAAGCGACCCCGCCTCGACCGCGACGGTCAGTCCGCACAAGTCTGCAAGCCCGTTGATCTTTACGGT
>JAJYPE010000019.1 GCA_021795585.1 Actinomycetes bacterium
CATGGCCACCACCCTCGGCAAGGTTGAGAAGGGTGAGTGTCTCGGCCGCCTGTCCGCTCGAGGTGGCCAGCGCACCCACGCCGCCCTCGAGGGCGGCGATCCGCTCCTCGAAGACCGCCTGGGTCGGGTTCATGATCCGGCTGTAGATGTTCCCCGGCTCCGACAGGTCGAAGAGCGCCGCTGCATGCGCCGTGTCTCGGAATGCGAAGCTGGAAGTCTGGTAGATAGGGGTCGCGCGAGCGCCCGTCACCGGGTCGGGGGCGGCGCCTGCATGAATCTGTCGTGTCTCGAATCCCCACTGGGACATGTCGGTATTTCTCCTGAATCGAAGCGTTGGCCAATGGGCCGAACGAGGGCAAAGCAGTGCCCGGGAAAGCTGGTGGTGAAGGTTTGGATCTTGGAGTCGCCGTGCGCGCACGCCGCGCGACAGGGCTTAGTCAGCTTCGCCTCAGCTGGACATTCGCGCCATCGGTCCTCCCTCAGTCGAGAGGGACACCGGCACTTGGGCGCCGAGAGTCCCGCCTTGCCTACCAATTGCGGCAGGCCAGCTCTTCCTCCGGGGGCACCGTCTTGCGGGAGCGGTTGCCGGCTCGCCATGCCGGAGGGCTTAGGGCGAGCATCTTGAGCCAAGAAACATATTAGTGGGAAATGTCCCGATTCGCCCCAGAGATTCGGGGCACGAATTCAAAAAAAGAAAGGGGGGCGTCAAGATGACGCCCCCCTTTCCGGCACTTCGATGGGTTTAGCGGACCTTGTAACGCGCTCCGGAACCCTGGCGGCGACCCCGCTGCCCCCACTGGGAGGACCCTCCGCGCCGCGGCGCATAGGAACTTTCGCTCCTGCGCTCAGGCACTTCGTAGGGCTGGGCGGAAAACTCTTCACCTCGGGAAATTCCTGCCAAGGCGGGCGCACCAAGGGCTGCCTGGACGATGCCGGTGTCGAGACCGACCACCTTCTGCATCCGCACTACTTCGCGCGCCTGATGGCGCGGAACCAGTGTGGCAACGACGCCCTCTGCGCCACCGCGGGCGGTCCTGCCCGAGCGGTGCAGGTAGGCCTTGTGGTCCTCCGGGATGTCGTAATGAACAACCAAATCCAGGCCGGTGACGTCCAAGCCGCGGGCGGCAACGTCGGTAGCAACCAGGACCGCGGTCCTGCCAGTTGAGAACCTGCGCAGCGCGCGCTCGCGTGCGGACTGCCGGAGCCCTCCGTAGAAGGCCTCGGCCTCTACGCCGAGATCGCGCAAGCGCTCCGCGACGCGCTCGGCGCTGTCGCGAGTGCGCACGAAGACCAGGGTCCGCTCGGCTCCCGATGACATCCGCTCGACGTATTCAAGACGCTCCGCCGGATCCACCAGGAGAAAATGGTGCGTCATTGTGGCTACGGTCGGCTGATCTTCGGGCACTGCGTGAGTCACCGGATCCACCATGTGCCTGCGAACCAGCACAGTCACGTCCGCGTCGAGCGTGGCGGAGAAGAGCATCGTATGACGCTCCTCTCCGGTGCCGGCGAGAATCTTGTTTACCTGTGGGACAAATCCCATGTCCGCCATGCGGTCGGCTTCGTCAACGACGACCATTTCCACATCTGACAAGTTGATCAGGCGCCGTTCCATCAAGTCGATCATGCGGCCGGGGGTCGCAACGGCGATGTCAACGCCTCGCTTTAGGCTCTTGGCCTGGCGGTCCATGGACGAGCCGCCATAGAAGACGTCGACCCGTGCCAGCTTGGCGGCAACTTGGCCGAGTACTTCGGCCACCTGGCTGGCAAGTTCGCGCGTAGGCACGAGGACGAGCGCGGTGGGCCGGGAAGGCTTGGCTTGGCGAACGTTCTGCACCATCGGCACGCCGAAGGCCAGAGTCTTGCCGGAGCCGGTTCCGGCCTTGCCGCAGATGTCACGGCCAGCCAAGGCATCCGCCAGGGTAAGGGCCTGAATCGGCGTGGGGGCAGTTATTCCATTGGCCGCAAGGTTGCGGCAGATGCGGGCGTCAACGCCCATCGAGGCAAAGGTATTTTCGGGCAAAGTCGTGTTTCCTTGAAGTCGTCTTAATATTTACGGGCAAACCCTCAGGTCTCCCGGATTCGACTTGCAAGGAGTTGGAAGGTCTTCTGCGAACTGATGGGCCGCAGGCGCCAACAACAAACTAGTCGGAACGCGACCCATTCTCGGCGGCCCTCAAATGAACAGGACCAATTGAGCCGCGGTGACCAGCCAGATGGCGACCAGCGGGGACCATCTGGCCAGATCGAGACGCCGGGTGCCGAACAAGATAAGCCAGGACATAAGCCAGAGTGGATCCAGGCTGCGCAAGTCGGCATTTCCGGACCATTCGCCGCCCGTCAGGCTGACCATGAGAGCCAGCGCGGCAACCAAGGCGATCTTGACATAGAGCGGTGCCGCAGAGCGGCGCAGCACTACAAGTGCCGTCACGACCACGAGAAATAGTCCCGCAAACTGTAGGAACCAGAGCAGATTCGCGGTCCCCAGCGGAGATGCCAGGCGGTTCAGGATCGCCGGGACCATGTGCGTGAAGGGGAGCCCCAGGTTGGACGCGGCAAATCCCGCCAAGACGAAGTGGCCTGCCTGCGAGACCACCACCGCCTGCCATGCGAAGAACGCCGCCGTTGGAAGGGCCGCTGCCAGGAACATCCCGCCCGAGCTATCCCCTCCGCGGCGGCGCAGGAAGGCCAAGAGCCACGTCACCCCGATCGCCATCACTATCAGCGTGCTGGCCTCCCGAGTCAGGACCGACGCGGAAAGCATGAGCGCAGCCGGCACGTACCTCTTTCGTTCCAGCTGATACAGTCCAAGCACCAGCGTAAAGGCGGCCATCGGCTCGGTGAGATCGCGGCCAAGGCTTAACGCGTACCCCGGATATAGCGCGACCAACAGCCCGAAGAGAGGATGCTTCCCGGAGGCGATGGCGAACTTGGCCAGGACCCAGGCAAGGCCTGCCAAGGCGGCCAGATTTACCAGAGGAAGAGCGTAGAGCAACAGGTGCGCCGAGCCGAAAGATAAGAGCCAGGCGACCAGCGGATAGCCGACCCTCTGAAGGCGGAAGGCACCGTCCAAGGTCACGCCGAATGCGTGACGCGCAAAGTCGAAGGGCGCCAATGCGATGCGGAAGTAGAACTGCCCGTCGTAGCCGGCACCCGGAAGCACGGGCAAGTGCACGGGCACCTGCGCCGCAGTGACAAAGTTGCTCCCCGCCACAATAAGCGCGCCGATCACACCATGAGCTGCCACCATGAAGCGGGCAATGAGGTAGACGAGATTCACCGCGGCCGCGGCCAAGCCAACCTGCCACGGCCTGAGGCCCGCGGCCGTCTGCAACCAGCGCCGAAACGCGATCGCGATCGCCGTCACAAGCCCGTACGCTGGTGAAGCGTCTTGGATTGCACCGTCACCGGAGCATTCGCGCGGCAGTCGCGGCCAGGTGCGCCACCGCCACCGAAACACCGACCGCCGCCGGAATCCGCAGGGCCTCGTCGGGCCCATGCGCGTTGGAACCGGGTCCAAGCACTCCGGTGGCAACAAACTGAGCGTCAGGGAAGCGGGTCCCGAGCGTCGCCAGGAACGGAATCGATCCTCCTTCGCCGCAGTAGCCGGCTGGCCGGCCAAAGCCGTCGCGCGAGGCCGCATCCAGCGCCTCGGCAAGCCAGGCTCGGGGATCAGGAGCCACCCATCCCTGAGCGGGAGCTTCAGCTTCCACCACCACCTTCGCGCCGTACGGCGCATCGGAGGCGAGCAGTTGCACCAGCTTCTCTTGCGCTGCGGCCGCATCCACGGTCGGAGGCAGGCGAAGCGAGATCTTCGCCTTCGTGCGCGGCCGCAGAACATTGCCCCCCGAGGCGATGTCGGGCACTCCCTCGATGCCCGTGAAGGCGAGGCTCGGTCGCCAGGTCTGGGCAAGGATCCGCTCAGCGCCGGCGGCCCCCATGAGTTCCATTCCGCCCACGGCCGGAAATGCCCGCGAGAGAGGGTCCTTCAGCTCCTCGTCGAGGGCCGCAGCCCGCTCTCGATGGAATTCCGGAATATCGGCATTTAGGAACCGGGGAAGTATCTCACCGGTGGCGGCATCCTCCACCCTGTCCAGCAGTGAGCGCAGGATCCGGAACGAGCTGGGGACCACTCCTCCGGCCGAGCCGGAGTGGACCCCGTGGGCAAGCACTTCCACGTCCAGGGTGAGCACCAGGTTCCCACGCAACGACGTGGTCACCCAGAGGCGCTCGAAGTCCAGACCTCCCGAGTCAAGGCAAACCACCAGCCCCACATCCCCGAGCTCCGGGGCAAGCGCCTCGACATGGGCGTCGAGATCGGGGCTCCCGCTCTCCTCGCTTGCCTCGATGACCACCACACAACGTGGAGAAGGGAGCCCGCGGGAGATGACCTCGCCTAGACCGGTCAGTGCGGCAAACAGGGCGTAACCGTCGTCCGCGGCCCCCCTCCCGAAGACGGAGTCGTCGGCTACGACCGCCTCGAAGGGGTGCGTGCCGTTCGCCCAAGGCGCGGTGGCGGGCTGCTTGTCCATGTGACCATACATGAGGACGGTCCCCGACCCTCCGTGGGCAGCCGGTATTTCGACTACCAGCGCGGGGGTGATTCCCTCGATACGCGAGGCGCGTACTTCGATGCCCGGTATCGGGCGGCTCTCGGCCCAGGCCGCGATGTGCGCCAGAGCCCGCTCAATCTCCCCGTTGGCTTCCCAGTTCGGATCGAAGGCGGGCGAGAGGCTCTTGATGGAGACGTACTCGATCAAGGCCGGAAGGGCCTCCGAGCGAAAACTCTCGTTGACAGCTTCGAAGAAGGATTCCACGCCCCCCAAGATAGCCCTTGGCTGAAAGGCCAAAGGCGCGGACACGCGGACAGCCGCTCAAGGTGGTTGGTGTTCGGTTTGCGGACCAAGCACGCCGCTACAAGGAGGCCATGATGCCGGGGCTGGCACTCCCGTCCACGACCACCCGCGTCCATGATCGCGCGACGGCATGACCGGCAGCGCGTCGGCCCCGGGCTGGATAGCAAACCTTTCGCAGACCGAGGAAGAGCGCCGTCGTGGGTTTGCCTCTCCAATTGGCCGATCCGGCGCCGCCGAGGAGGTGGCCGCGGCGGCGGCCTTCCTGGCATCGGACAATACCTCCTTCGTTACGGGCCATACCTTGGTCGTTGACGCGGGAAACTGTCTTGTGGAGGGGCTGTCGGGATACGAGCTTTTCGGGGAGGGCTGAGTATGGGGACGAGCAGGGACGAGCAGAGAGGGCGTGACGGACTGGCAATAGTGACGGCAACGCCCGCCGACTATGACGAGATTGCGCGCATCGTGCTCTCGTCCTACACCGCTACCCTGGGCGACACCATGGATCCGGGATACGCCGACTACCTCGCGCGAGTCGCGGAGAGGGCCGGTGCCGCCACCTTGCTGGTGGCACGGGCCGGCAAGGCGCTGGTCGGCACCGTCACCTATGTTCCGGACTCCTCGTCGCCCATGGCCGAAGAGTTGCGTGAGGACGAAGCCGGCATGCGCATATTGGCCGTCGACACCTCAATGCAGGGACGCGGTTATGGCAAGGCCCTGACCCTTGCCTGCGTCGACCTGGCGCGCGCCGACGGAAAGAGCGCGCTGTTCCTACACACGACCGAGCCGATGCGCACGGCGCAATCCATGTACGTCTCGCTCGGCTTCCAGAGAACCCCGGAAAGGGATTGGCAGGTCACACCGAAGATACTCCTCCTAGCCTTCCGACTGGCGTTGACTTAGCCCGCACCCCCACCTGCGCGGGGGCGCCGGCCCGCGGATTCCCCTCGGCGGGCGGCGTGCCCGGGATAAGATCGCAGACACATTGGCTCCCCGCACCCTGCGCTCCGCGGCGCCGGGATTCGGCTAACCGGAGGTTCGCATGGCGCAGCTCCCCAAACTTGAAGAGCGCACCTTGTTGCGCTCCTTCGAACGAGCTCTCGATTTCGCGCCGGACAAGGTGGCATTCGCCGACCGGGATGCGTCCTACACCTACTCCCAGGCTTTCCGGCGATCCCTGTCGCTTGCCGGCGGCCTGGCGCGACTGGGCTGCCGTACGAACAGCCCGGCGGCGCTGATGCTCGACAACTCCCTTGACTACGTCCACGCGTGGCTGGGCATGGGCCTGACCGGCGTGTTGGAGGTTCCGGTCAACACTGCCTACAAGGGTGATTTTCTGGCTCACATACTTCGCGACTCCGGGGTCGAGACACTATTGGTCGAAGCGCACTACTTGGATCGCGTGGAGGCTATAGCCGACGGCGTGCCAACACTCAGGAACGTGGTGGTGAGAGGTCAGTTCGAAGGCCGGAGCTCCTCAGGGCTCGGGCTCCTGGCATGGGACCAGCTCGAAGCGTCGGTCCCGGCGGCTCCTGTAAGGCGCGAGCCGGGCGACCTCTTTGCCTACATGTACACGTCCGGCACCACCGGGCTCTCCAAGGGGGTCCTGATACCCGAGGCACAGGCCTATACCTACGCCTCTCGGGAGGACCAGGACCTTCCGACCGATAAGGACCGAATCCTCGTCGAATTGCCTCTCTTCCACCTGGCGGGCCAGTGGTATGGCGTCTACCAATCGCTCATTCACCGCGCATCGTGCGTGATCGAGCCGGGCTTCTCACCGAGTGGCTACTGGGAGGTGGTACGCCGCCAGGGCATTACCGTCACGGTAATGCTGGGAGCGATGGCCGAGATGCTCCAGCAGCAGCCGGCAAGCCCCGACGATCTCGACAATCCGCTTAGCCTCGCCATCATGGCCCCTCTGGCAAGCGACTTTGCCACTTTCGAACGCCGCTTCGGACTGAGAGTCGCCGCAGTCTACGGAATGAGCGAGATCGGGGCGGTGATGAACGGCCCACCCGGAACCGTTGTCGGTGGTGAGGCGGGCTTCGCCCGCGACGGGTACGAGTTGCGACTGGTAGGTCTCGACGGCGTTGACGTGGGCGAAGGCGAAGTTGGCGAGCTGTGGGTGCGTCCCGAATTGGCCCACACCGTGATGGCGGGTTATCACAACCTCGCGGAGGCAACCGCCTCGGCGACGGAAGGGGGGTGGATCCACACGGGCGACGCCTTCCGGCGCGACGCAGAAGGGCGTTACTTCTTCACCGACCGCATGAAGGACGCGCTGCGCAGGCGCGGGGAGAACATCTCGAGCTTTGAAGTGGAAAAAGTTGTCAACTCGCACCCGTCGGTATTGGAAAGCGCGGTGGTAGGAGTGCCATCTGAACTGGGCGAAGACGATATCAAGGCGGTGATAGTGCTGAGGCCGGGCTTCGACGCCGATCCGGTCGGGATCACCGAGCACCTGATCGACCGTCTTCCCTATTTCATGGTCCCGCGCTACATTTCCTTCGTGCCGGCTCTGCCCAAGACACCGACCCAGAAGATCCAGAAGAACCTATTGCGCAGCCAAGACGCTGCCGATGAGATATGGGATCGGGAAGGCGCCGGAATAATCCTGAAACGAAGCGGGCGAGTGGAGAGGCGAGAAGGCGCGAAGTGACGATTCCAATCGGCAAGCTGATGATCGCCAACCGTGGCGAGATTGCGATCCGCGTTGCGGCAACGGCCGCGGCCAACGGCGTAGCCACGGCCACTGTCTTCGCCTCCGACGAGGTCGACGCTCCACACGCCCGGGTTACCGACGAGTCCCTTCCACTCCCCGGACGTGGAGCGGCCGCATATCTCGACACTGAGGAGGTGGTGGCCGCGGCGGTAAAGGCGGGATGCGACGCGCTACACCCCGGTTACGGCTTCCTGAGTGAGAGCGCCGCCTTCGCGCGCGCCTGCGCCGAGGCCGGCATTCTCTTCATCGGCCCCTCCCCCGAGACCCTCGAGTTATTCGGCGACAAGGCGCGGGCAAGGCGCCTGGCTCGCCAGCTAGGCGTGCCGGCTATCGCCGGCACTTTCGAGGCTTCCAGCGTCGCTCAAGCCGAAGCCTTCTTCGACTCGCTTGGAGGGGCTCCGATGGCAATCAAGGCGATTGCCGGAGGAGGGGGCAGGGGCATGCGCCTGGTTCGGGACCGCTCCGCAGTGGCCGAGGCGTTCGAGCGCTGCCGTTCCGAGGCGGAGTCGGCATTTGGGAATGGAAGCCTTTACGTCGAGGCCGCCATCGAGGGTGCGCGGCATATCGAAGTGCAGGTAGCCGGGGAGGGAACAGGCAGAATCGCCCACATCTGGGACCGAGACTGCTCGATTCAGCGTCAAAGACAAAAGATCATCGAGATCGCGCCGGCGCCCGGGCTTTCCAACGAGACGCGGCGCGAGCTCTTCGAGAGCTCGGTGCGCATGGCCCGGGCAGCCAGCCTCAGTGGCCTGGCGACCGTGGAGTTCCTCGTCAGGGGAGATGAAATTCACTTCCTCGAGGTGAATCCCCGTCTGCAGGTGGAGCATACGGTCACCGAGGAGACGACGGGCCTGGATCTTGTTGAGATCCAGCTTCGCCTTGCGACGGGATCCACGCTTGCAGAGCTCGGGCTTCGCGCCAATCAGATGCCCACTCCCCGCGGGATCGCCATCGAGGCACGCGTAAACGCAGAGGTGATGCTCGACGACGGAATGGTGATCCCATCCTCGGGAACCATCTCCGGATTTCAGCCCCCCTCCGGCCGTGGCATCCGCGTGGATACCTACGCCCACGCCGGCCTCAGCCCCTCTCCGTCCTTTGACTCCCTACTTGCCAAAGTGATCGTCTTCGACTCCTCCGGCCAGATCGAACGTGCCGCATCACGGCTCGCACGGGCGCTAGAGGCGTTCGAGATCCGGGGCATCCAGACCAACGTCGGGCTGTTGCGGGCGATACTTGCCGAGGAGGTCCTCGGCAGGGCCCCCACCGGCTTCGTCGACGAACGTGCGCCAATTCTCGCCGCCACTGCCCGCGCGCTCCAGCAGACGACGCCATGGGACGCGCCCCTGGCCACAAGCCCAGGCGAGGCTTCGCCCACCGTCGCCGATCAGCAGGTGGCGACGCATTCCGAAAACATCCTTCGCGAACTTCCGATCGACCTGCCCCCCGGAGCGGTCCCGGTCGTCTCTGCAATGCGCGGGGTGGTGGTCGAGGTGCCTGTGGCGGAGGGGGATTTCTTGTCCGCTGGAGAGTCCGTCGCCGTAATCGAGGCGATGAAGATGCAGCATCCGGTTGGCTCGCCAGTCGGTGGAACCGTGCATCGCATCATTGCCGAGCTGGGCATCCAGGTTGTCGAAGGCTCGGTCCTCGCCTACGTGATCGAAGACGCCCAAGCGGACCTCGGCGCCTCCCAAGCCACCACGGTCGACCCCGATCACATTCGCGCCGACCTGGCCGAGGTTGTCTCCCGCCACCAGGCAACGCTGGATGCCGGACGGCCCGACACACTTGAGCGCCGCCATCGCACCGGGCGGCGAAGTGCCCGGGAGAACATCGATGACCTCGTCGATTCGGGCAGCTTCGTCGAGTACGGCGGTCTCGCCATCGCGGCTCAGCGGCGCAGACGATCCGCCGAAGACCTGATCGCCAACACGCCGGCCGATGGGCTGGTCGCGGGGACGGCCACCGTCGGGGGCATGCCCTGCGTTGTCATGAGCTACGACTACACCGTGCTGGCGGGAACCCAGGGCCTGCAAAATCATCGCAAGAAGGACCGCATGTTCGAGCTGGCGCTCAAGCGGCGCCTGCCGGTGGTCATCTTCGCCGAAGGCGGCGGAGGCAGGCCCGGTGACACCGATACCTCTTCCATCGCCGCGCTCGACGTCTCGTCGTTCAGGCTTCTGGCCGAACTCTCCGGCAAGGCGCCCACCATCGCGGTGGTCTCGGGCTACTGCTTCGCCGGGAACGCGGCCCTCGCGGGCACCTGCGACCTGATAATCGCCACCAAGGAGGCCAGCCTGGGCATGGGCGGCCCGGCCATGATCGAGGGCGGCGGCCTGGGGAGCGTGGCACCGGGAGACGTGGGGCCAATGTCCGTGCAGGTCTCGAACGGCGTGGTGGACGTGCTGGTGGACGATGATGCCGCGGCCGTGGAAGCGGTGCGGCGCTACCTCGCCTTCTTCTCGGCCGGATCCGATGTAATAGCCACTGACCAGCGCACGCTTCGTAGCCTGGTTCCGGAAAACCGGATGCGGGCTTACGACGTGAGGCCCATCATCGAGACGTTGTGCGACCAGGGGAGCATCCTCGAGCTTCGGCCGGCTTTTGGGGTCGGCATAATCACGGCCCTGGCCCGGATCGGCGGACGCGCGCTTGGGGTCATGGCCAACAATCCCCTTCACCTGGGCGGCGCTATCGACGCTCCCGCCGCCGACAAGGCGGCCCGGTTCGTACAGCTCTGCAATGTGCATGGACTACCAGTGGTCTCCCTCGTCGACACGCCCGGGTTCATGGTCGGGCCGGAGTCGGAGAAGACGGCCACCGTGAGGCACTTTTCACGCATGTTCCTGGCCGGCGCGCACGCCGAAGTGCCCATGGTCGCGGTCGTCCTGCGCAAGGCGTATGGCCTTGGGGCCATGGCGATGAGCGGGGGCAGCACCAAGGCGCCCGTCCTTGCAGTTTCCTGGCCCACCGGCGAGTTCGGAGGGATGGGCCTCGAAGGCGCGGTCCGGCTCGGATATCGCCGGGAGCTGGATCGAATCACCGACCCGGCCGAGCGCGAGTCGCGCTACCTGGAACTAGTGGCCCAGATGTACGAGCGTGGCAAGGCGCTCTCGATAGCGTCCGTCTTCGAAATCGACGACGTCATCGACCCGGCCGAGACACGCAGGATCATCACCCTCTCCTTGGACGCAGCCCATGGCGGGCGGCCCGGTGGCGAAGCAGGTTATCTGGACGCCTGGTGACGGTCCTGCCCCTAGGCCGGGTCCTGGTATCGCGCCACCGAAAAGGCGATCAGCAGCGCAATATCAAGGCAGAACACCACGACCAAAGCGCTGAAGATGGCCAACGCCTCTCCGGGGGTGTGATCGTAGATGAAGACGAACTCCAGCATTCCCGAAACCACAAGCTCCACCAGAAGCTGGCGAAACGCCACCATCCGGAAGACACCCCACGCGAAAGGGCCGACCCGGGAAAGCATCGATGCGGCGACCAGGAACAACACCCAGGCCAGGGTGGCAAACCCGATTGGCACCACGGTGTCGCTCATCTTCGGCACCTGCGCGGCCGCCACCACTGCGGCAACCACGATCGAGGCGAGCGCAGCCTGGCAAATGAAGTCGATCGGTGGCCGCTTGGCGGTGTAGGGCGAGAAGGTTCCCGTGGGAACGGCCGTGCTCACGCGGTTGCCAGCCTTGTCATTATGACCAACGTCGCCACCTGCATGGCACCGGTGATTCCTGCGGTATAGATGAACCGCTTCATCAGCCTGCCTACGAGCTCGCCGTCGGGCTGTGGCTTGCGCAATTCGAAGAGCACGGCCAAGTTGGCCGGCTCGAGCACGCCGATTGCCACCACCGCCAGCACTCCCACCACGATGAAGGAGGCCACCACCCAGCCGTGGTCAGGCCAGGAAGAGAGAATGTATCCCTCCTGCCTGGCGAGCTGGAAGCCGGCCGCGAGCGTGCCTACCACCAGCGCGGGCATGATGACCACCATCTTGGGCATGAACCGGGTCGAGAACTCCATCCTGGACGGGATGGACATTCTGCCAATGATCGGGCCAATCACGAAGCCGACGAAGAGGTCAATTCCGGTCCAAAGCGCCCCGGATACGACGTGGAAGAAGTCCACGGCCCAATTCGTGTTACTTATCAGCGCGACCACCAGCGCGACCACATAGGCTCCCGCACCCACGATGCCCGGAATGGGAACAATGGTGAATTTGCGTGGCTGTGGCGGAGCCGCCGACTTTTCGTCCGTCAGAACTTCACTTGACACCGGTCAAGCACCTCCTGTCCAACCGGGCAGGCAACCCCCAAGGCAAACGACTGCAACCGAGCCGAGCTTACTGATGCCCGAAGCGCTGCGTGTCTGAAGGGTTACCGAATCTGCAGGCGAAGGAACGTTATCTGTACCGACAACGGCCTGGGGGCTAAGGTTGGCCGAGAAGGGCGCCTCCGCCCGCGCCGCAACGGGCGGAAGAAGGAGGCTGCTATGGCCGTGGACGTTTCGAGGCCGCGACAGGCCGAGGTCAAGCAAGTGGCAAAGGCAATCCTGGATGCCGGGATCGAGCGCGTGTCGCTGGCACAGCTGCCCGCCTTCCAGAGGCTGGTCATGCGTCGGGCAATGCACGACGCCGACTTTCGCACCCGGCTTTTCAGGCTGGTGGACGTCTTCCCTCGCCTGCAGGGACCAAGAGACATCTATGACCATGCCCGCCAGTACCTCGCCGACGGCGGGAGCGGCCTGTTGGCACGAGGCTTGCGCATGGCGGGAGAGGCGCCGTTGGGAGAAGCGGCCGCGGTATCCACCATCCGCTCCGGCATCGAGAGCGTCGCCCGGCTCTTTATCGCGGGTTCCAGCACCGGCGAGATCGCCACACGGGCAGAGGCCTACGCCAAGCAGGGAATCTCCACCACGGTCGACCTGCTAGGCGAGAAGACGCTCACCCAGGCGGAGGCGGAACGCTATCAAGAACGACTGCTCGAGATGGCCAAGGCCCTCTCCCGCGTTAGCGGCCGCCTGGCGGGCCTGCCAACCCAGGACCATCTCGGGCCGATTCCCGCCGCGTCCATCTCCATAAAGCCAACCGCGCTGAGCCCTCATTTCGGCGCTCTCAGCCAGGAGCTCGGGGTCTCAGAAGTTCAGGAGCGCCTTCGCCCCGTCTTTGGCGAAGCCCTCGAGCCGGGACTCCTCTGCTTCCTCGACATGGAGGACCTTGAGGCCAGAGAGCCGACCCTGGAGCTGCTCGGCAGGTTGGCCACGGACCCCGCCTATGCCGGCCTGCATCTTGGCGTTGTGATCCAGGCCTATCTGACCACCGCCGAAAGCGACCTCGGAAAAGTGATCGCCGTGTCGACGGCAAGGGTGGAGCGCGGCTGGACCCCCCTCTGGGTACGGCTTGTGAAAGGTGCCTACTTCGACGCCGAGTTGGTGCGTGCGGCGATCGAAGGTTGGACCGCGCCTGTGTGGCGGAGCAAGGAGGAAACAGACTACTCATACGAACGCTGCATCGACGTGGCGCTAGCCGCCAGCGACCGGATCCGGCCCGCCTTCGGAACGCACAACCTGCGCTCGCTCTCCTATGCGATTGCGGCCGCGCGAGCCAACGGAATCCCACCGGAGGCCTACGAGGTCGAGATGCTCTTCGGCATGGCCGACTCCCTAGCCCGGGCGGTTCGTACCCAGATTCCCCGGGTCCGCCTCTATCTCCCCATGGGCGAACTCATCCCGGGTATGTCGTACCTGGTGCGACGGCTCATCGAAAACACCTCGAATGAAAGCTTCCTGCGCAGCGGATTCGTGGAGCGCCACCGTTCCTCCCTCAACCGCCTCCTCGCCGAACCCAAGCCCGCGAAGCCTTCGCATGTGCGGTCCGACGGCGATCGACTGGATGCCCCATTCGAGCATCATCCGTCGCTCGAATATCACTTCAAGTCTGAGCGCAGGCGCCTCGAGCACGCGATATCCAAGCTTGAGGCCGAGGGCATCAGCAGTCTGTTCGGTACGGAATTCGCCGGGCGACGTGTCCCGGTGATCTCGGGAGGAAAGCGAATCGAGACGGAAGGCGAGATTACCTCGGTCAACCCCGCCGACCCGGCAACCGTCGTCGCACGGTCAGCATCCGCACGGCCCGATGACGCCGACGAAGCGCTGCGCTGCGCTCGCGAGGCATTAGGAACCTGGGCGGCTACGCCCGCACGCGAGCGGGCCAGAATCCTCCTCAGGGCGGCGGACTGGATCTCTTCGCACCGGGAAGAACTCGCAGCTCTCGAGGTGCTCGAGGCGGGCAAACCCTGGCGCGAGGCCGAGGGGGACGTTACCGAAACCATCGACTATCTGGAGCTCTACTCCAGAGCCGCGGTCCGCCTCTTCGACGGCGAGGAACTCGACTCGCCCCTCGGCGAGATGAACCGCCTCTACCATAGGGCCAAGGGGATTGCCGCGGTCATCTCCCCTTGGAACTTCCCCATGGCAATCCCTATGGGCATGGCATCCGCCGCCATCGCCACCGGCAATACCGTCGTACTTAAACCAGCCGAACAGACTCCTGCCTGTGCCTTGGCAATCCTGCGCGCCTTCGAAGAGGCCGGCCTGCCCGACGGAGTCCTGAACCTGCTTCCGGGCGTCGGAGAAGATATAGGCCCCTACCTGACGGAACATCCGGATGTTTCGGTGATCGCATTTACGGGCTCCTTCGCGGTCGGCACATCCATAATCGCCGGAACGGGCCGCGCCGCTTCGGGCCTGCGCGACATCAAGCGAGTAATTGCCGAGATGGGGGGCAAGAACGCCATCGTCGTCGATGCCGACGCCGATTTGGATCAGGCAATACCCGGAGCCATCTATTCCGCCTTCGGATTTGCCGGGCAGAAGTGCTCCGCCGCCTCCCGCCTGATCGTCATGCGCGGCCAAGAGGACGAGATTCTCGAGCGTCTGAAAGGAGCAGCGGAAGCGCTTGTAATAGGCGATCCGCGCCGCTCGGAAGTGCAGATGGGGCCACTAATTGACGGCGAGGCGCTGGAGCGGGTGCAGCGTTACGTTGCCGCGGCCGAAGCTGCCGGAGATGTGATGCGGCCCTCTCAATCGCTTCCCGAGACCGGCTTCTTCGTCGCGCCCGCGCTCGTCATCGACCCGGCGCCGGGCTCCCCCGCACTGGAGGAGGAGATCTTTGGCCCGGTCCTCTGCGTGCAGCTCGCGAACGGCCTGGACGAGGCCATTGAGTTGGCCAACTCGAGCGTCTACGGCCTGACGGCGGGAATCTACAGCCGCTCTCCCTCCTCGATCGCGACCGCCTCACGGCGGCTGGATGCAGGCAACATCTATATCAACCGGCCGATCACCGGAGCCATCCCCGGCCGCCAGCCCTTCGGTGGCCACCACCGCTCCGGGGTGGGATCCAAGGCCGGCTCGCCGGATTATCTCAGCCAGTTCGTCAACCCCGTCGTGGTCTCGGAGAACACGCTCCGCCAAGGCTTCGTCCCCGAAATCTCCTGATCGCCGAAGCAATAGCGGGAAAACCCGGGATTAGGAGGGTTTCCGGGCGCTTGGCTACGATTGGGTCATCGAGAAAGGACAAGTGCGATGGCAAATTCGTTCGAAGCCAAGACCGAACTTCACGTCGGAGGCAAGACCTACACCATCTACAGCCTGAGGGCCCTCTCCGGCGTCAAAGACCTCTCAACCGTCCCCTACTCGCTGAAGATACTTCTCGAGAACCTGCTGCGCAAAGAGGACGGCGTCTCGGTGACGAAGGCGGACATCGAGTCCCTGGCCTCCTCCAACACCGCTTGGGAGGAGAAGGAGATCGCCTTCAGCCCGGCGCGCATCCTGATGCAGGACTTTACCGGCGTGCCGGCCGTGGTCGACCTCGCCGCCATGCGCGACGCCATGGCCGAACTGGGCGGGGACCAGAGCAAAGTCAACCCCCTCATCCCTGCTGAGCTGGTGATCGACCACTCAGTGATCGCCGACGATTTCGGACATCGCGAGTCCTTCTCCATCAACGCCGCCCTCGAGGCCAGCCGCAACGAGGAGCGCTACCAGTTCCTGCGCTGGGGCCAGCAGGCCTTCGACAACTTCGTCGTGGTTCCGCCGGACACCGGCATATGCCATCAGGTAAACCTGGAGTTCCTGGCACGCGTGGTCTTCGTTGACTCCGAAGGCACCGCCTATCCGGACACCCTGGTGGGCACCGATTCCCACACCCCCATGGTGAACGGGCTCGGCGTGGTCGGCTGGGGCGTCGGCGGCATCGAAGCCGAGGCGGCCATGCTCGGCCAGGCCATTTCCATGCTGGTGCCCAAGGTGGTAGGCATCAAGCTCACCGGCTCGCTGCCCGTGGGCACCACAGCCACCGACATGGTTCTCACCGTCACCGAGTTGTTGCGCAAGCACGGCGTGGTCGGCAAGTTCGTCGAGTTCTACGGCCCTGGTTGCGCGAATGTAAGCCTCGAGAACCGCGCCACTATCGGCAACATGTCCCCCGAGTACGGCTCCACGATCACCGTCTTCCCCATCGACGACGAGACACTCCGCTTCCTGCGGCTGACAGGCCGGAGCGAAGAGCAGATCGCGCTGGTCGAGGCGTACGCGAAGGAGCAGGGCCTCTGGCTCGACCCGAACGCTGAGCCCATATACAACGAAAGCGTCGAACTGGACCTCTCCGCCGTCGAGCCCTCGCTGGCCGGCCCTGCGCGTCCCCAGGATCGTGTTCCCTTGCGCGAGTCCAAGGCTCGCTTCGCCTCCGCCGTAGCCAAGCTCGCCGATCAGGGCTCGATAAGCTCGGCGGAGCCCAAGCCGACGCCGGTGACCCTCGCCGACGGCCGCGCCTTCACCGTCGACCACGGCAGCGTCGTTATCGCCGCCATCACCTCCTGCACCAACACCTCAAACCCGTCCGTGATGGTCGCGGCCGGCCTGCTGGCCAAGAAGGCCGTCGAGCGCGGCCTCACCACCAAGCCCTGGGTAAAGACCACCCTCGCCCCGGGCTCGAAAGTGGTCATGGACTATTACGACCGCGCCGGCCTAACCCCGTATCTCGAGAAGCTCGGCTTTTATCTGGTCGGCTATGGCTGCACGACCTGCATCGGCAACTCCGGGCCGTTACTGCCCGAGATTTCCGAGGCGGTCAACTCCGCCAACCTCGCCACGGTCTCGGTCCTTTCCGGAAACCGCAACTTCGAGGGGCGCATCAACCCGGACGTGCGCATGAACTACCTGGCATCGCCACCTCTCGTCATCGCCTACGCAATCGCGGGTTCGATGGACGTCGACCTCCAAGGAGAGCCCCTGGGCCATGACTCCGAGGGTAAGCCCGTCTATCTGGCAGACGTCTGGCCGAGCGCCGACGAGATCACGGAGGTGCTCCGCAGCTCGATAGACACCGAAATGTTCGCTTCGAGCTACGCGAAGGCCTTCGAGGGCGACGAGCGTTGGAACGCTCTCGACGTCCCGTCGGGCTCGAGCTTCGCGTGGGACAACGCGCACTCCACCTACGTGCACAAGCCCCCGTTCTTCGAGGGGATGACCAGGGAGCCGGCGCCGATCGCGCCGATCCAGGGCGGCCGGGTCCTGGCCGTGTTGGGCGACAGCGTCACCACGGACCACATCTCCCCGGCCGGCAACATCCGTGCAAACTCACCCGCGGGCCAGTGGCTGATCGAGCGCGGGGTCGACGTTGCGGACTTCAATTCCTACGGAGCACGGCGCGGCAACCATGAGGTGATGATCCGGGGAACCTTTGCCAACATCCGAATCCGCAACCGTCTCGCGGACGGCAAGGAGGGTGGCTACACCAAGCTGCTTCCGGACGGCAACATCACCACCATCTACGAGGCCGTGATGGCCTACAAGGAGCGTGGAGTTCCCCTGGTGATCCTGGCGGGCAAAGAGTACGGATCCGGCTCGTCTCGGGACTGGGCCGCCAAGGGAACCTATTTGCTGGGCGTCCGCGCGGTCATAGCGGAGAGCTTCGAGCGGATCCATCGCTCCAACCTGGTAGGCATGGGCGTCCTACCGTTACAGTTCCCCGCCGGCGAGAGCATCGACTCTCTGGGGCTCACAGGATACGAGGCCATCACCATCAAGGGGCTGGAAAAGCTCGCCGAGGGATCAAGGGCACCGGAGACTCTCACCGTCGAAGCAGATGGCAAGAGCTTCGAGGCCAAGCTTCGAATAGACACGCCAAAAGAGCTCGATTACTACCGCAACGGCGGAATCCTTCAATACGTGATGCGGAATCTGGCGCGCGGCTGACGGCGGGCAACGGATTCAAGACAAAGCCGCTCCCGGGCGCTCCCAGCGGGCGTCCCCGGGAGCGGTTTTGTTGTAAACGGCCACAAGAGGTAAATAAACTTCTTATGCGCGCCCACTGAGTTTTCGCTTGGGATCCCGCATGCGCACCGACGATGAAGTTGCGACCGGAAGTAAATTCGGGATTCGTGCGCTCACCGCACCCGAGTATCCACCGAACATATCCCCTTGAAAGGACATAGTTGTCACCAGACCTCTCACCACCATCGGATCCTGAGCTGCCGCTCGCGGAATCCAAGGCGCCTCACGCGCCACTGCATGGGCCTGAACATCGCCTGCACCGTGGGGTATTAAGCATCACGGACATTGCAGCCGCGACGATGGCCAACATCGGCCCCGCGATGAGCTTCTTCTTCGGCTTCGGTTTCTTGGCGATCACCGCCGGGGTCGCCTCACCCTTGACGATATTGGCCGCCGGCATTGCCATTGCCTTCCTAGGCAACACATTGGCCGAGTTCTCGCGCGCCCAGCCTTCGACCGGCGGATTCATAACCTTCATCGGCAAGTCCTTCGGCCCGACGAGCGCCGTTTCGACCGCGCTCATAGCCGGCGCGGGGTACATGATCGCCATGGCCTCGGTCATCGTCATATCGGGTGGCTTCTTCTCGATCATCCTCCAGCACTACTTCAAGGTCAACGTCCCGTGGGGAATCTTTACGGCCATCTTTGCTGCCCTCGCGGTGGTGATGATGATCCGCGGAGTGGCGTTGTCGACAAAGATCGCCGGCCTCTTCTTCGCCTTCGAGATGGTGGTGCTCGTGGTGGTCTCGATTGCCGCGCTCATCAAGAACGGTGGCCATCTTTCCCTCGCACCTTTCAATCCCGCCAACATCAAAGACGGCTTTACCGGCCTTGCCCAGGGCTTCCCGCTCGCCATCTATCTCTTCATCGGCTGGGAGAACTCGGCTGCCCTGGCCGAGGAGACGGAGAACCCGCGGCGCAATGTGCCCAGGGCCGTTTTCGCCTCGGTCGCCATCATGGTCGTCTCTTACATAGTCTTCGCCTATGCGACGGTTAGCGGATTCGGCGGCAATGTCACCGCCCTCGGCAACGCCCCAATCCCCTTCATCACCGTGGCGCAAGGGGTGCTGGGCGCGGCCGCCT